>JBOGHQ010000033.1:0-1768 GCA_050744785.1 Acidimicrobiales bacterium
CCCCCCCCTCCTGCCGAGGTGCCGGCCTCGGTGCCGGCCGAGGCAGACCAGGCCGGCAACGCACCAGCCCCGCCCGAGCCGGAGGCAGCGGTGGCCGAGCCCGTCGCCGAGCTACCGACGCGGGCCGAGGCCGACGCCGCCTTGACGGTGAGGGACGACGACGCCGAGGCCGCACCACCCGTGAACGAGGCGCCGGCCGTGCCCCCCACCGTGGAGGCATCGGGAACCGAGGTACAGGTCGACGGGACCGCCGAGAGCGAGCAGCCCGCCCCCGCCCGCACTCCGGAGTAGCTGGGTCAGCAATTCGGTGACCCACCTACTCCAGACCGCAGGGCCGGGTCAGTGGTGGCTGCGGACGACGATCGAGGCCCGGTCGGACCGACCGCAGTAGCGGCCGCTGGACCGCTCCTCGTCCCACCGGGACCCGCAGGCGGCGCACTGGCAGGCATCGAGGTCGAGGGAGGCCACGAACAGCCGGGCCACGTCATAGGAGTTGCAGAACGGGCACTGGAGCCGCCCGGGCCGGGCGTGTCCCCGCCGCTGCTCCTCAGCTGCACTCCCCACTCTCTGTAGTGTACCCGGGCCTCGTGCCTACATTGCGTGATATCGGCGCGTGGGAAGGGGTCAGGTGATGGTTCCCAGGATCCCGTGCTCGTGGAGGAACTCGGCCAGCCCCTCGGCCAGGCACAGCCCGGCCACGTCGATCAGCGGGACCCACGCCGCCTCCGCCGCGTCCGACCCGGCCACCGGATCGCCGGGGTCGAGCACCCTGACCCGGAAGTCCAGGATCACGAAGTGGTGGCCGGCGTCGATGCGCTCCACCCACCCGATCAGCTCGTCACACACCCCGTCCAGGCCGGTCTCCTCCAGCAACTCCCGCAGCACCGCCTCGGCCAGCGTCTCGTTGCGGTCCACCCGTCCCCCCGGCACCGACCACGTGCCGGCCGCCGGGCCGTGGCCCCGGCGCACCAGCAGCAGGCGCTCGTCATCGACCACCACCGCACCCACACACAGCTCCGGTCCCGTGGACGCCGCGTCGGTCATCGCCTTCACTCCTTCAGGCGGTGGTGCATGACGAGGAGCCGGGCGCTGAACCCGGACCCCTCGAAGAAGTTCTTGGTCTCCCGGGCCCCGGGCAAGGCGGTGGAGTCGACCCCCGTGCACCCCTCGGCCCGGAACCAGCCCAGCAACAGCTCCATCATGGCCTCGCCCACGCCGACGGCCCGGGCCGGCTCCTCCACGAACAGCTCGTCGATGACGCCGAGGCGATGGCCGCCCCGCAGATCCTCCACCCGGCCGGAGGCGTAGCCCACGATGACCTCGTCCAGGGTCCCCACCACCGCGACGCGACCGGGATCGGCCACCAGCTGGGCCAGCCCCTCCTCCACCGGCTCGGGCCGGCCGTCCCGCGCCACGAACAGCGGCCCGCCCCGCTCCCTGGCGCCCAACTCGGCCATCGCCCCCCGGCACAGCTCCGCCATCCGCGCCACGTCATCCGCGGTGGCCCGCCGGGCCCCTTCCACTACTGCCCCGACTGGAGCTGGGCCACCCGGGAGAGGATGGTCTTGCGGCCGCGGGTGCCCGCCTCGTAGGACCGCACCGCCTCGAGCTCGGCCGCCGACAGTCCGTCGAGGCGCTGCACCACCTGCGGGGCCGACAGCGAGTCGTACCCGGGGATGCCGAGGGCGGCCACCTCGGGCCGGTCGTGACCACCGCCGGCGCCCGGTGCCCCAGCCGCCTTCGACGGGGGCCCCGGGCGCGGTGACCC
>JBOGHQ010000034.1:0-5059 GCA_050744785.1 Acidimicrobiales bacterium
CTCCGGCACCAATCCGGTGCAGCACCAGCGAGGACGGGGGGGTGTCGGGGGCCGGACGGGGGGATGTCGGGGGGCGGAGCCCCCCCGACTGTCAAATGGGCCCTGTCTCCGGCACCAATCCGGTGCAGCACCAGCGAGGACGGGGGGATGTCGGGGGGCAGAGCCCCCCGACTGTGTCATTTGATGAGCTTGATGATGTTGAACATCGGCATGTAGAGGGAGACCACCATGGCGCCCACGGCGCCGCCGAGGACGCAGATCAGCAGCGGCTCGAGGAGGGACGTGAGGGCCTCCACGGTGGCCTCCACCTCCCGCTCGTAGAAGTCGCCCACCTTCTCGAGCATGGTGTCGACGGCGCCGGTCTCCTCCCCCACCGCCAGCATCTGCACCACCATGGGCGGGAACACCTCGTGGTTCTCCAGCCGCTTGGCGATGGGCTCGCCCTGCTTGACGCCGGCCTGGACGTCCTTCACCGCGTTGGCCACCACGGTGTTCCCGACGGTGTCGGAGGTGATCTCCAGCGACTCCAGGATGGGCACGCCCGAGCGGAGCAGGGCGGCCAGGGTCTTGGAGAACCGGGTCAGGGCGATGAGCCGCACCAGTTTGCCGAACACCGGGACGCGCAGCTTGAAGCGGTCCCAGATGGCGCGGCCCTTCTCGCTCTCGATCCAGCGCTTGAAGGCGAAGATGGCGCCGACCATGGCCAGGATGAGGATCGGGATGGCCTTGACCATGATCGACGACACGGCCAGCAGGAGGCGGGTGGGCAGCGGGAGGGTGCCGCCCAGGTCGTCGTAGAGGGTCTTGAAGGTCGGCACGATGAAGATCAGCATGGCCGTGAGGATCAGGACCACCAGGGCCAGCACCGCGACCGGATAGGTCATGGCCGACTTGATCTTCTGGCGCAGCTCCACCTGCTTCTCGATGGTGTCGGCCAGCTGGATCAGGACGCGGTCGAGGGCGCCGCCGGTCTCGCCGGAGCGCACCATGGCCACGTAGAGGCGGTTGAAGGTCTTGGGGTGCCGGCCCAGTGCCTGGGAGAGGGAGGAGCCCTTCTCCACGTCCTGGCGCACCTCGCCGATGGTCTTGGCGAAGACCTTGTTCTCGGTCTGCTCCTCCAGGATGTAGAGGGCCCGGAGCAGGGACAGGCCGGAGTCGATCATCACCGCGAACTGGCGGCTGAACACGGCGATGTCCTTGATCTTCGGCTTTCCGGCGCCGGGCAGCTTGATCTCGGTCTTGAGCCCGCCCGACGCCTTCTTGTCGATGGCCAGGGGGACGTAGCCCATCTCCCGGAGCTTGTTGGCCACCAGGGTGGTGCTGTCGGCGTCCAGCGACCCCTGGAGGATCTTCCCCTTCTTGTCGCGGACCTTGTAGGTATAGGTGTCCGACATCGGTTCTCCTTACGACCCGCCGCCGGCGAGGCGGCGGAGGTCCTGCTCGTTGGCGCAGCGCTCGAGGGCCAGCTCCATGGAGATGGCGCCCTTCTTGACCAGCCCGGCCAGGGAGGCGTCCATGGTCTGCATGCCGTACTTCCCGCCCGCCTGCATGGCCGAGTAGATCTGGTGGGTCTTGCCCTCCCGGATCAGGTTGCGCACCGCCGGGGTGGCCACCAGGATCTCGGCCGCCACGCAGCGGCCCCGCCCGTCACGGGTGGGGATCAGCTGCTGGGTGACGATGCCCTGGAGGGCGGCGGCCAGCTGGGTGCGCACCTGCTCCTGCTGGTGGGCGGGGAAGACGTCGATGATGCGGTCCACCGACTGCGGGGCGTCCTGGGTGTGCAGGGTGGCGAACACGAGGTGGCCGGTCTCGGCCGCGGTGATGGCGGTGGAGATGGTCTCGAGGTCGCGCATCTCACCGACGAGGATCACGTCGGGGTCCTGGCGCAGGACGTGCTTGAGGGCGCTGGCGAAGGAGTAGGTGTCCTCGCCCACCTCCCGCTGGTTGACCACGGCCGCCTTGTGGTGGTGGAGGAACTCGATGGGGTCCTCCACCGTCATGATGTGGCAGGGCTTGCTGGCGTTCACGATGTCGACCATCGACGCCAAGGTCGTCGACTTGCCGGAGCCCGTGGGCCCGGTCACCAGCACCAGGCCGCGAGGGAGGTGGGCGAACTGGAGCGCAGCCTGGGGCAGGCCCAGCTTCTCGAAGGGGACGACTTCGAAGGGGATGACACGCATCACCGAACCCACCGCGTCGCGCTGCAGGAAGACGTTCACACGGAACCGGCCCAGACCGGGCACGGAGTGGGAGGTGTCCAGCTCCAGGTCGTTCTCGAAGCGCTCCCGCTGCTTCTGGGTGAGGATGGCGTAGATCATCCGGCGGATCTCCGAGGCCGTCATGACCGGGAACTCGGTGAGCGGCTTGATGTCGCCGTGGACCCGAACGCTCGGCGGGATGCCGGACGTCAGGTGGAGATCGGAGCCGCCCAGGTCGACCACCCGCTCCAGCAGGTCGTTGACGTGCAGCTCGGTGTGGATGTCCTCCTCCCCGGTGACGGCCTCGGCGGCCGCCTCGACGGGCACGGCGTCGCTGGCGGCCGGCGCCGGCTCGTCGGTGCCGTACATGGAGGTGACCACACGGGTCAGCTCGCTGCGGGCACCGATGGCGGGGCGCACCGTCCACGCCGTGGCCCGCTCGATCTGGGTCACCGCCTCGTGGTCGCTCGGGTCCACCATGGCCACCACCAGGTCGCTGCCCTCGAAGTCGACGGCCACGGCCAGGTGGCGGCGGGCCAGCTCCGAGGGCACGAGGCGGTCGAGGGCCGGGTTCACCGACACCTGGTCGAAGTCGATGAACGGGAGGCCCACCTGGGCCGCCACCGCCGCGACCAGGTCCTTCTCGGCCACGATGCCCTCGCCGAGGAGGAGCTTGGAGAGGGGGACGCCGTCGGACGCCTCCCGTCCCAGGAGGAGCTCGAGCTGGTCCCGGGACAGGACCTTCCGCTCGATCAGGAACTCACCGAGTCGACGCGAGGCAGCCTGCATGCCTCCGTATCGGACGACTAGGCCACGACCCTGAGGACCTCCTCGATCGACGTGGTGCCCTGGGCCACGTGGGTCAGCCCGACCTGGCGCAGGGTGAGCATGCCCTGGGCCACAGCCATCTTCTTGATGTCCTCGGAGTGCTCCCGGTCGACGATCAGGCGCTCGATGTCCTCGGTGACGGGGAGCACCTCGTGGAGGGCGAAGCGGCCCCGGTAGCCGGTCTTGCCGCAGTGGGCGCAGCCCACCGGCCGGAAGAACTCGGCCACCTCCTCGCCCGACTCGATGTCCCAGCCCAGCGGGGCCAGCTCCGACACCGGGATCTCGTAGGGCACCTTGCACCGGTCGCACAGCCGCCGGGCCAGCCGCTGGGCCACGATGCAGTCCAGGGCGCTGGCCACCAGGAACGGCTCCACGCCCATCTCGATGAGGCGGGTCGGCGTGGTGGCGGCGTCGTTGGTGTGGAGGGTGGAGAGGACCAGGTGGCCGGTGAGGGCGGCCTCGATGGCGATGGTGGCCGTCTCCTTGTCGCGGATCTCCCCCACCAGCACGATGTCGGGGTCCGAGCGCAGGATGGACCGCAGGGCGGCGGCGAAGGTGAGGCCCGCCTTGTTGTTGGTCTGGACCTGGTTGACGCCCGGCAGCCGGTACTCGACCGGGTCCTCCACCGTGATGATGTTCTTGGTGTCCTGGTTGAGGATGTTGAGCGTGGCGTAGAGGGTGGTGGACTTCCCCGAGCCGGTGGGCCCGGTGACGAGGATGGTCCCGTACGGCTTGCGGTAGGACGCCTCGTAGCGCTCCATAGACTCCGGCAGGAAGCCGAGGTCGCTCAGCTTGAGCAGGGCGGTGGACTTGTCGAGGATGCGCATCACCACCTTCTCGCCGTAGACGGTGGGGAGGGTGGCGACGCGCAGGTCCACCGCCTTGCCGTTGAGCTTGATGTTCACCCGGCCGTCCTGGGGGATGCGCCGCTCGGCGATGTTGATCTCGGCCATGATCTTCAGCCGGGAGATGACGCCCGACTGGATGCTCTTGGGCGGGCGCATGACCTCGTGCAGCACGCCGTCGATGCGGTAGCGGACCCGCAGGTCGCGCTCGCTGGGCTCGATGTGGATGTCGGACGCCCGGTCGCTGACGGCCTGGCTGATCAGCATGTTGACCAGCTTGACGATAGGAGCGTCCTCGACGACATCCCGGACGGTGGCGAGGTCCTCCTCCGGCTCCAGCTCGCTGACCGCCTGGGCCGAGATGCTCTCCGCCTCGCCGTCCATGCGGTGGTACTTGTTGATGGCGTCGATGATGGCGGCGCGGGTGGCCACCACCACCTTGAGCTCCCGCTTGGTGATGGTGCGGATGTCGTCGATGGCGAAGACGTTGGACGGGTCGGCCAGGGCCAGCACCAGCCGGTCGTCCTCCCAGCCGAGGGGCAGGGCCTGGTAGCGGCGGGCCAACGACGCGCTGATGAGGCCGGCCGCGCTCGGGTCCACCGTGGTCTCGGTGAGGTCCACGAACTCGAGGCCGATCTGGCGCGACAGCATGGCCACCAGGTCGCCCTCGGTGACCAGGCCGCTGTCGATCAGGATGCGGCCGAGGGACTTCTGGGTCTCGGCCTGATCGACGAGGGCGGCCTCCAGCTGCTCCTCGGTGAGGAGGTCGGCCTGGACCAGCAGGGCGCCGAGCTGGCTGCCCTCGGTGGTGGTGCGCCTGGTTCGTTCTGCGGGCATCAGCGGTCCGGCCTCACGACGTCACATGTCCCCGCCGGCGTCGCCGCCGCTGGGCTACGGCCGGACGGAGGACAGGAATTTGAGGAGCATGCCGCGGTTGATCGGCTCCTCCTCGGCCGAACTGCCGGACTGCTTGGCGGCCCGGCCATTGCCGTCCACGGTAGCGCCGGTGCCCTCGCCGGCGCCCTCATCGTCGCTGGCACCGGACGCCTCGGCGGCCTTCGGCGCGGCTGCGCCCTGGCTCAGGGCGGCCAGCTGGTGTACCAGCTCCTCCGCCTCCTCCCGGCTCGGCGGGGAGGAGGCCGGAGCGGGCCCGGCCGCCGTGCCGTTGGCGGCGACGCTCACCGGCGC
>JBOGHQ010000035.1:0-2681 GCA_050744785.1 Acidimicrobiales bacterium
CGGGGCAGGAAGGCCTCGTACCCGCTGCCGTAGAGGACGGGCCGGGGGTTGTCGCTCATGCCGCCGTCCACGGCCACGTAGGTGCGGATGCCGGGCAGGTGCTTCACCGTTCCCACCCGGTAGAGGGTGACGGCCGCGCCGGCCGCGATGGCCCGGCCCGGCTCGGCCGTGATGCGGGTGCCGTCGGGCACGCCGGCCACCTCGCAGGCCGACCGCACCACCCGGCCCCACTCGGACAGCGAGGGCGCCTCCTCGCCGTCGACGTAGGCCACCCCCAGACCGCCGCCCACGCACAGCTCGGGAAGGTCGAGCGGGGCGAAGAACCGGGCCAGCACGTCGATGGCCTTCTGGAACGAGGCCAGCAGGAACACCTGGCTGCCGATGTGGGCGTGCAGGCCCACCAGCCGGCCGGGCGGGGCGGGACCGGTGAGCCGGCCGACGGCCTCGGCGGCGGCGCCGCTGGCCACGCTGAAGCCGAACTTGGTGTCCTCCTGGCCGGTGCGCACGTACTCGTGGGTGTGGGCCTCGACCCCCGGCGTCACCCGGACCAGCAGGTCGGGACGGCGGGCGCCGGCCGCCACCAGGCGCTCGAGCCGGTCGACCTCGGCGAAGGAGTCGACCACCACCCGGCCCACCCCCACCTCGAGGGCCCGGGCCAGCTCGGCCTCGGACTTGTTGTTGCCGTGCAGCACCAACCGCTCGGCCGGCACGCCGGCGGCCAGGGCCACGTGCAGCTCGCCACCTGTGGAGACGTCGATGCACATCCCCTCCTCGTGGGCCAGGGCCGCCATGGCCAGGCACAAGAAGGCCTTGGACGCATAGGCCACCCCGTCGCCGAAGGCCTCGACGGCCTCCTTGCACCGCTGGCGCAGGTGCTCCTCGTCGTAGACGAACAGCGGCGTGCCGTGCTCCTCGGCCATGTCGAGCACGTCGACGCCGCCGATGGCCAGCCGGCCGCCGGCGCCGAGGGTGGCCGTCAGGGGCAGGAGGGAGGTCGGCAGCGGCGGAATAGCGTGGGACGCTACCGCCCGCCCCCGTTGACGATTGGCTGCTTATGCCCGACCCGACCGACGACCTGCGCCCCCGCTTCGGGCGCGCCATCGAGGCCGCCTTCGGGCCCGAGCACGCCGGCGCCGATCCGGTGCTCCGGCCCTCCCAGCACGAGCGCTTCGGTGACTACCAGGCCAACGCGGCCATGAGCCTGGCCAAGCCACTGGGCCGCAACCCGAGGGAGGTGGCCGGCGCCATCGTGGAGCATCTCGACGTGGCCGGCGTGGCCGAGCGGCCCGAGGTGGCCGGGCCCGGGTTCATCAACCTCCGCCTCCTGCCCGGGTACCTGGCCGCCAAGCTGGCCGAGGCGGCCGGCGACGAGCGGCTGGGGGTCGGCACGGTGGCCGACCCTGAGACGGTGGTCGTCGACTACTCCCAGCCCAACGTGGCCAAGGAGATGCACGTCGGGCACCTGCGCAGCACGATCATCGGCGACGCCATCGTGCGCGTCCTCGAGTTCCTGGGCCACCGGGTCATCCGCCAGAACCACCTGGGCGACTGGGGCACCAACTTCGGGATGCTCATCGAGCACCTGGCCGACCTGGGCGAGGAGGAGGCGGCCGCCGAGCTGTCGCTGGGCGACCTAGAGGCCTTCTACCAGCAAGCCAAGGTCAAGTTTGACGGGGACCCCGAGTTCGCCGATCGGGCCCGCCGGCGGGTGGTCGCCCTGCAGAGCGGCGAGGAGGCGACGCTGCGCTCCTGGCAACTGCTCATCGACCTCTCCACCGCCTACTTCTCGACCGTCTACGACCTGCTGGACGTGCGCCTTACCCCGGACGACCTGGCTGGCGAGAGCTTCTACAACCCCATGCTGGCCGACGTGGCCGAGGAGCTGGAGCGCACCGGACTGGCCGTCGTCGACGACGGGGCGCTGTGCGTGTTCCCCCCTGGCTTCACGGGCCGGGACGGCAAGCCCTTCCCGCTCATGGTGCGCAAGAGCGACGGCGGCTTCGGCTACGACACCACCGACCTGGCCGCCCTCCGCTACCGGGTCCAGGAGCTGAAGGCGGACCGCATCGTCTACGTGGTCGACGCCCGCCAGGCCCAGCACTTCGCCCTGCTCTTCGCGGCCGGGCGGATGGCCGGGTGGCTGGACGGGCGGCGGGCCGAGCACGTGGCCTTCGGCACCGTCCTGGGCCCGGACGGCAGACCCTTCAAGACGCGGGCCGGCGGCACCGTGAAGCTCATCGCCCTTCTCGAGGAGGCGGTGGCCAAGGCCCGCGGTGTCGTGGAGGAGAAGAGCCCCGAGCTCGACCCGGCCGGCCAGGACGGTGTGGCCCGGGCCGTGGGTGTCGGGGCGGTCAAGTACGCCGACCTGAGCAGTGACCGGGTCAAGGACTACGTGTTCGACCTCGACCGCATGCTGGCCATGGACGGCAACACCGCGCCCTTCCTCCAGTACGCCCACGCCCGCATCCGCTCCATCTTCCGGCGGGGCGGCGAGGTGGCCGTCGCCGAGGCGCCGGTCGTCCTCGAGGACCCAGCCGAGCGGGCCTTGGGCCTGCAGCTGCTCCGCGTGGAGAGCGTGGTCCGTGAGGTGGACGGCACCCTCCAGCCCCACCGGCTGGCCACCTACCTGTTCGAGCTGGCCAGCATCTTCACCGCCTTCTACGAGCAGTGCCCGGTCCTCA
>JBOGHQ010000036.1:0-8480 GCA_050744785.1 Acidimicrobiales bacterium
GAACCCGCCCTCACCAACCTCTGACGCCGGCCGCGGCCACCGGCGCCGCCCCGTGCCGCCGGGTCAGCCTCCCCACACGGGACTGGCCGGCGGTGCCGCCGTCACCAGCCGGGTGGCGTCGAGGAAGGCCTGCATGGCGTCGGCCGGGAGGGGGCGGGAGAACCAGTAGCCCTGGCCCATGTCGGCGCCGATGGACAGCAGCTCGGCCGCCTGCTCGGGGTGCTCGATGCCCTCGGCCACGGTGGCCAGGTTGAACGTGCGGGCCAGCTTCACCACCGCACGGGCCACCGCCGACTGCTCGGCCCCCTGGGTGACGCCCAGCACGAAGGACTTGTCGATCTTGAGGATGTCGATGGGCAGCGAGCGGAGGTAGGCCAGCGAGGAGTAGCCGGTGCCGAAGTCGTCGACGGCCAGCTTGAGGCCGAGGTCCCTGAGCCGGCGCAGCTTCTGCACGGTGGCCCCGAAGTCGCTCATGAACACGCTCTCGGTGATCTCGAGGGTGAGGCACTGGCCGTCCAGGCCTGACTCGTCCAGCGCGTCGGCCACCTCGTCGAAGAACTCGGGCTGCTCGATCTGGCGCACCGACGTGTTCACGCACAGCCGGAGGGGCTCGGCGTCCGGGTAGCGGTCGTGCCATGCCTTGGCCCGGCGGCAGGCCTCCACCAGGATGAAGCGGCCCAGCTCCCGGATGTAGCCGCTGTCCTCCGCCACCGAGATGAAGTCCATAGGCGGGATCAAGCCCCGCTCGGCGTGGTTCCAGCGCACCAAGACCTCGGTGGCCGTCACCCGCCTGGAGGCCAGGTCGACGATGGGCTGGTAGGTCAGGAACAGCTCGTTGCGCCCGATGGCCCGTCGCAGGTCGGCCTCGAGGTCCAGCCGGCGCATGGCGGCGTGGTGCATCTCGGGCTCGAAGACCCGGTACTGGCCCTTGCCGGCCGCCTTGGCCGTGTACATGGCGGCGTCGGCGTTGCGGAGCAGGGCGTCGGAGTCCTGGCCCGCCTCGCTCAGCGCGATGCCGATGCTGCCGGTCAGGACCACCTCCTTGCCCTGGACCAGGATGGGCGCCAGCAGCACGTCCAGGATCCGCTTGGCCAGCAGGCCGGTGTCGATCTGGGAGGTGTTCTCGAGCAGCACCGCGAACTCGTCGCCGCCCAGCCGGGCGGCGGTGTCGCCGGGACGCATCCAGCGCAGGAGGCGGCGACCGACCTCGGCCAGCACCTCGTCGCCGGCGGCGTGGCCCAGGCTGTCGTTGATGGTCTTGAAGCCGTCGAGGTCGACGAAGAGCACGGCATGGGGGCGGGCCGGCGTGCGTCGGAGCCGGGCCAGGGCCTTGTCCACGTGCTCGCCGAACAGGGCCCTGTTGGCCAGTCCGGTGAGCGGGTCGTAGAGGGCCTGGCGGACGAGGGCCTCCTCGTGGGCCTTTCGCTCGCTCACGTCCCGGATGTGCAGCATGCGCCGGTCGGTGCCGGCATCGTCGATGTCGACGGCGGTGACCTCGGTGGGCACCCAGTGGCCGTGCAGGTGCGACAGCCGCACCTCTTCGAACGTCCGGGCCCTCGTCTCCAAGGCCCGGGTCAGCAGGTGGTCGACCCGGGCCCGGTCGTCGGGATGAACGAGGGCGGCCAGGCTCTTCCCGACCATCCACAGCGCGGGCCGGCCCAGCATGGAGTCGGCCGCCGCCGAGGCGTAGCCGATCTGGCCGGTGGGCCGGATGACGACGGTCAGGTCGGGCGACCGCTCGCTGGCCCTCAGGACGCCCCGGTGCAGGTCGAGGTCGGCCACCAGGCCCTCCATGGTCTGTACCAGGCCGGCCGGCCCCGTGGCGGCGGCGGTCTCGGGCATCAGCCTGGTCACCGGCCACGTGCTGAGCGCGGTGCCCACCAGTTCCTCCAGCCGGTCGAGCGGCCGGACCATGCGGTGCCGGACCAGCGCCGCGCAGACGGCGCCACCGGCGGCCAGGAAGGCGGCACAGGCCAGGGCGGCGACGCCGAGCCACCGGTCCTGGTGCCAGCCGCCCTCTCCGGGCGACGGGGCCAGCAGCGCGCCAGCCACCAGGCCCAGGGCGGCCCCCGCCGCCAGGAGGAACACAACGGGCAGATAGGCCGTGCGGTACCCGTGGCGGGCACCGCGGCCCGACTCGGCAAGGGGTGGCGCGGCACCCGCTCCCCGGGCCCAAAGTTTGGTCTTCACTCCCCATTTCCTTCGGCACAGAGGCGGACCTCTTGAGGGAACCGGCGATGACCAGGTCGGCGGCTCACCCCACCGTCCGGGCTGCCGATGGAGGAGGGGATGGCCTGGCACCACACCTCGCCGCCCCATGACGACGGCCTGTTCGCGCCGCTGGCGGTGCGGAGCGCGGCGGCCCGGTACCCCGAGGACCCGCTGGCACTGGGCCCGCTGCGCAAGGTGTACCTGATCTGGCTCAGCGGGGCCTCGTGCGAGGGGTGCACGGTGGCCGCCAGCGGCGGCACTCATCCCCGTCTCGAGCAACTCCTCACCGGCGTCATCCCGGGCCTGCCCCGGGTGGAGCTGGTCCACTGCCTGCTGTCGGCCGAGTCCGGTCCGGAGTGGACCGCCAACCTCTTCATGGCCGAGCGGGGCGAGCTGGACGCCCCCTACATCGTGACCTTCGAGGGCTCGGTGATGGACGAGTCGATGGCCGGGAGCGGGTTCTGGCTGGGCCTCGGTGAGGACCCCGCCACGGGGCGGCAGATCACCAGCCGGGAGTGGCTCGACCGCCTGGCGCCGGGCGCCGCCGCCGTGGTTGCCATCGGCACCTGCGCGGCCTGGGGTGGCATCCCCGCCGCGACCGGCAATCCCACCGGCGCCATGGGGCTCGGGGAGCACCTCGGGCCCGGGTTCCGTTCGGCCGCCGGGGTCCCCGTGGTGAACATCCCGGGCTGTGCCCCGCTGGGCGACAACTACACCGAGACGGTGGCCGCCCTCCTCCTCCACCTCAACGGCCTGGCCCCCCGGCCCGACCTGGACGATCAGGGCCGCCCTGCGTGGCTCTTCGCCGACACCGTCCACGCCACCTGCCCCCGGGCCAGCTACTACGACGACGGCGTCTTCGCCACCGAGGCCGGCGGGCCGGCCTGTCTGGTGGAGCTCGGGTGCTGGGGGCCCGTCGCCCAGTGCAACATCGCCGAGCGGGGGATGATCGACGGCCACGGCGGCTGCATGTCCGTGGGCGGCATCTGCATCGGCTGCACCATGCCCGGCTTCCCCGACCGGTTCGCGCCCTTCTACGAGCGGCCCTCCTTCCCGACCGACGACGTCGTCGAGGTGACGGTCCACCCCGTCCACGGGGGCTTCCTCCGCCGCATGCGCCTGGCCAGGGGCCGTCACCAGGCGCCGGCCGGGCTGGCCCCGGGCCTTCCCACCGGGCGAGGTCCGACCACTGCCGCCCCCCGGCGGAGCCGCTTCTACCGACGGGGCGACACGCCGGCCGGCGTCCGCGGCGCCGGCGGTCCGGCCCCTGGCTGACCCGTCGCCTGGGAGCCCGGCGCGAGAATGTGCCGGTCATGGGCCGCACCTTCCTGATCCGCACCTTCGGGTGCCAGATGAACGAGCACGACTCCGAGCGCATCGCCGGCCTCCTCGAGGCCGAGGGGATGCAGGCCGCCGACGACCTGGAGTCGGCCGACGTCGTGGTGCTGAACACCTGCTGCATCAGGGAGAACGCCGACAACAAGCTGTACGGCAACCTGGGCCACCTCAAGGCGCTCAAGGAGCGCCGGCCCGAGGTCCAGATCGCGGTGGGCGGCTGCCTGGCCCAGAAGGACCGCGGCCTGGTCCAGTCCCGTGCCCCCCACACCGACGTGGTGTTCGGCACCCACAACGTGGGAGCGGCGGCCGCCCTGCTGGACCGGGCCCGGCGGCAGGGCCCGGTGATGGAGATCCTGGAGGAGTCGGAGGCGTTCCCCTCGGCCCTGCCGGCTCGCCGTGACCTGCCGTGGGCGGCGTGGGTCACCATCCAGATCGGCTGCGACAACACCTGCGCGTTCTGCATCGTCCCTGCCGTCCGGGGCAGGGAGATCAGCCGTCCCTTCGAGGAGGTCGTCGGCGAGGTCGAGCGGCTGGCCGGGGCGGGCACGGTGGAGGTCACCCTGCTGGGCCAGAACGTCAACTCCTACGGGCGCGACCTCACCCGGCGCCGGCCCCTGTTCGCCGACCTGCTGCGCCGGGTGGGCGCAGTGGAGGGGATCCGGCGGGTGCGTTGGACCAGCCCCCACCCCAAGGACCTGCGCCCCGAGACGGTGGCGGCCATGGCCGAGGTGCGGTCCATCTGCGAGCACCTGCACCTGCCCCTCCAGGCCGGCAGCAACCGGGTGCTGGCCGCCATGCACCGGGGCTACACCGCCGAGCGCTACCTGGAGAAGCTGGCCGCGGCCCGCCGGGCCGTACCCGACCTGGCCGTCACCACCGACCTCATCGTCGGCTTCCCAGGCGAGACCGAGGACGACTTCGCCGCCACTCTGGAGGTCGTGGCCGAGGCCGGCTTCGACAGCGCCTACACCTTCGTGTTCTCGCCCCGGCCCGGCACAGAAGCGGCCACCTTCACCGACCGCTTCGTGGCTGCCGACGTGGTGGCCGAGCGCTTCGACCGGCTCAAGGTCGTGGTGGAGCGGTCCGCCCTGGCTCGCCACCAGGCCCGTATCGGGCGGGTGGAGGAGGTGGTGGTGGAAGGGCCCAGCCGCAAGGACCCGGACCTCCTCACCGGCCGCACCCGCCAGAACAAGTTGCTGCACTTTCATTGGCCCGGCCGGGGCCCCAACCCCGGCCTCCTCGCCGAAGCGGGGACCCCAGCCCCGCTCGGCGCCGTTGCCGGATCGAGCCCGTTGGCAGCGGGCACCTTCGCCACCGTGCGGGTCACCGGTGCCGCCCCCCACCACCTGCGGGGCGACCTGGTGGAGGTCACCGCCCGCCCTCGGCACCGCACCCGCATCCCCGTCGCCGCCGGGTGACCACCGGGCGGCCGGCCGGGCCGCACCTGGTGCTGGTGGGCCCCACCGCCTCGGGCAAGTCGGCACTGGCCACCGAGTTCGCCCGCCGCTGCCACGACGTGGAGCTGGTGTCGGTGGACTCCATGCAGGTGTACCGGGGCATGGACATCGGGACGGCCAAGCCCACGCCGGCCGAGCAGGCCGAGGTCCCCGTCCACCTGCTCGATCTGGCCGACCCGTCCGAGGACTTCTCGGTGGTGCGATTCCAGGCCGCCGCCCTCTCGGTGCTTGGCGGCGTCGAGGCCCGCGGCCACCGAGCCCTGCTGGTGGGCGGCACCGGCCTGTACCTGCGGGCTGTGGTGGACGGCTTGCGGGTCCCGCCCCGCTGGCCGGGCATCCGGGCCGAGTTGGAGGCCGACCCCGACACCGAGGGCCTCTACCGCCGGCTGGTGGAACTGGACCCGGGGGCGGCGGGCCGCATGCTGCCCACCAACCGGCGCCGCATCGTGCGGGCCCTGGAGGTGGTGCTCGGGTCGGGGCGGCCCTTCTCGTCGTTCGGCGAGGGGCTCGACGTCCACCCGCCCATCCCGTACCGGCTGGCCGGGATCTGGCTGCCCCGCCCGGTGGTGGCGGCCCGCATCGAGGCCCGCCTGGCCGCCATGGTGGACACCGGCCTGGTGGAGGAGACGCGTGCCCTGGCCGGCCGGCCGGGTGGGCTGTCCCGTACCGCGGCCCAAGCCCTCGGCTACCGCGAGATGCTGCGCCACCTGGCCGGCGAGCACAGCCTCGAAGAGGCGGTGGCGGAGGCGGTGCGCCGCACCCGGTCGTTCTCCCGCCGCCAGCGGGTGTGGTTCCGGCGGGACCCCCGCATCACCTGGTACGGGGCCGAGCGAAACCCGGTCGCCGTCCTGCCGGCCCTCCTGGGAGACTGGGGGCACCCATGACCACCCTCTCCCTCACCAAGCACCACGGCCAGGGGAACGACTTCCTCGTGCTGCTCGACCTCGACGGCGAACGGCGGCTGGACGCCGTTCTGGCCCGCTACCTCTGCGACCGCCATGTTGGCGTGGGCGCGGACGGGGTCTTGCGCGTCACGGCGGGCACCGGCGGCGCCGACGTCGGCATGCAACTCCGCAACGCCGACGGCAGCCCGGCCGAGATGAGCGGCAACGGCATCCGCTGCCTGGCCCAGGCCGTGATCGACGCCGGGATCGTCACCGGCCCCGAACTCAGCGTGGCCACGGCGTCCGGCGTCCGCCGCCTCACCGTGGCGGCGGGGCCCGACCCCGCCCAGGTGCGGGTCAGCGTCGACATGGGCTCGGCCAAGGTCGGACCGGAGGAGCCGCAGCCCACCCCCGACCGGGGGATGCGGCCCGTCGACATGGGGAACCCCCACCTGGTGATCTGGGGCCCGGCCTTCACCACCGAGTACGTGCACCGCATGGGGGCCGAGCTCGAGGCCCGCACGCCCGGCGGCGTCAACGTGGAGTTCGTCACCCTCGGCCCCGGTCCCGACGAGCTCACCATGCGGGTCTGGGAGCGGGGCGTGGGGGAGACCATGGCCTGCGGCACCGGCGCCTGCGCGGCGGCCGCCGCCTGCCACGAGTGGGGGCTGGTGGGGCCGCAGGTGGTGGTGCACCAGCCCGGCGGCGATGCCGAGGTGGAGGTCGGCCCGGGTTCGGTGGTGCTCACCGGACCGGCCCGCCGCGTGGCCAGGGTGGAGGTCGAGGTACCGGTGGAGGTGACGCCGTGACCCTCATCGAACGCACCTTCCGGGAGAAGATCATCCTGGTCGGCACGGCCCGCTCCGGCGCCGACGTGGAGGAGGTGGAGGCCCACCTCGACGAGCTGGCCCTGCTGGTCGACACGGCCGGTGCCGACGTGGTGGGGCGCGTCGTCCAGCGCCGGTCCGCGCCCGACCCGGCCACCTACATCGGCAAGGGCAAGGCCGAGGAGCTGCGGGAGCTGTCCCTCGCCGTCGACTCCGACACGGTGGTCTTCGACGACGAGCTGAGCCCCGCCCAGCACCGCAACCTGGAGAAGATCCTGGGCCGTACCGCCATCGACCGCACCGCGGTGATCCTCGACATCTTCGCCCAGAACGCCCACACCCTCGAGGGCAAGGCCCAGGTGGAGCTGGCCTTGCTCCGCTACCGCCTGCCCCGGCTCAAGGGCAAGGGGACGGCCCTCTCCCAGCAGGGCGCCGGCATCGGCACCCGCGGTCCCGGCGAGACCCAGCTCGAGGTCGACCGGCGCCGCCTCCTGTGGCGCATGACCAAGCTGGAGGCGGAGCTGAAGGAGCTGGACCGGGCCCGCCGCACCCAGCGATCGGCCCGGCGCCGCAGCCGGCTGCGGGCGGTGTCGCTGGTGGGCTACACCAACGCCGGCAAGTCAACCCTCCTGAACCGGCTCACCGACGCCGGCGTGCTGGTGGAGGACCGCCTCTTCGCCACCCTCGATCCCCGCACCCGCCGCCTCGACCTCCCCGGGGGCGAGTCGGTGCTGCTCTCCGACACGGTGGGCTTCGTGCGCAAGCTGCCCCACCAGCTGGTGCAGGCCTTCAAGTCCACGCTGGAGGTGGTGAGGGAGTCGGACCTGCTCGTGCACGTGGTGGACTCGTCGGCGCCGGGCCCGCAGGCCCAGATCGACGCGGTGCGGGCTGTGCTGGACGAGCTGGGCGCCGATCGGGTCCCCGAGCTCCTGGCCTTCAACAAGGCCGACATCACCGACGAGGCCAAGCGGCTGGCCGGCGACCATCCGGGCTCGGTGGCCATCTCGGCCGAGACGGGCGCCGGCCTGGACGACCTGCTGGTCGCCATGGCCGACCGGCTGCGGCTGGCCTCCGGGGTGGTGGAGCTGGTGGTGCCCTACGCCCGGGGCGACGTGGTGGCGGCCGTGCACCGGGAGGGCGAGGTCATCGACGAGGAGCACGGCGACGACGGCACCCGGCTCCGGGCCCGGCTGGACCAGGCCGGGGCGGCCCGCTTCGCCGAGTTCCTGGTGTCGTGAGCCGGTGACGGCGGCGCCGGCCGGCTTCGAGCCGCCCGTCTACCCCTACGAGCGGCTCATCGGCCTCAAGGAGAAGGCCGATGCCCACCCGGGCGGGGGCGTGGACCTGTCCATCGGCACCCCCGGCGATCCGGCGCCTCCCGCGGTGGTGGCCGCCCTGGCGTCGTCGGGCGCGGAGGCCGGCTACCCGCAGTCCGTCGGGTCGCAGCGCTACCGCACCGCGGCCGCGGGCTGGATGCGCCGCCGCCTCGGCGTCGAGGTCGACCCGGCCGCGGTGGCGGCCTGCGTGGGCACCAAGGAGTTCGTCACGACCCTGCCCCACTGGCTCCACCTGCGCACGCCGGGGCGCGACACCGTGCTGTACCCGGCCGTGTCGTACCCCAGCTACGAGATGGGGGCCACCCTGGCCGGGTGCCGGGCCGTCGCCGTCGCGCTCGACCGCCACTGGCGGCTCGACCTCGACGCCGTGGCCCCCGAGGACGTGGCCCGGGCCCTGTGCCTGTGGGTCAACAGCCCGGGCAACCC
>JBOGHQ010000037.1:0-5308 GCA_050744785.1 Acidimicrobiales bacterium
AACCAGCCCTGGCTCAGGTAGCGGGCCACCCCGGATTTCTACTCGGTTCAGAACCGGGTCGAGCCCGGCCGTGGCGGCCCGTCAGGCCTGGCGGGTGAGCTCCACCGTCACCTGGAGGGCCTTGGCCGGACCGCCGTGGTAGATGCCCTTCAACGGGCACACGTCGGCGTAGTCCCGGGCCCGCCCCACCACCACGTGGCGCTCGCCCACGGCGGCGCCGTTGGTGGGGTCCAGAGGCAGCCAGTCACCCACCCAGGCCTCCAGCCAGGCGTGGCTCTGCCCGCTCACCGCCGTGCCCGGCTCGGCGGCGCGGTCGGGGTGCAGGTAGCCCGAGGTGTAGCGGGCCGGCACGCCCATGGCCCGCAGCAGGGCCAGGGTGACGTGGGCGAAGTCCTGGCACACCCCTCGGCCCCTGCGGAGGGCCTCGGAGGCGGCCGTCTTCACGTTGGTGGCGCCCGCCTCGTAGGTGAGCCGGGAGCGGGTCCACTCCACCGCGGCGTGGCAGGCCTCCAGCGGGCCGTGGCCCGAGGCCAGCCCCCGGGCCGCCTCGGCCACCTCCCCGGAGATGGGCGCGTAGGTGGTGGGCTCGAGCAGCTCGGCGAACTCGTCGCGGACCTCGGGGCGAGCCAGGTGCTCCCAGCTGGCCGGCTGGCTGATCTCGACCGGCCCGCTGGTCTCCACCACCGACGTGCCGGTGACCACCAGTTCGGTGTGCGGCTCGTGCACCTCGAAGGCGTCCACGAGGGTGCCCCAGTAGTCCCAGTAGCGGTAGACGCTGGCCGTGGGGCTCACCGTCACCGCCGCGTCCAGCACCATCTGGCGGTGGGTGGACAGCGGCGTGATGCGGGCCTCGTTGTAGGAGGACCCCACCTGGCCGCCGTAGCGGTAGCCGCTGCGGTGGGCGATCTTGATGCGCCAGGTCACGGGCGCTCCACCGGCTCGGGCTCCAGGGCGGCGTCCTCCTCGGGCCCGCGCCCCGGCTCGGGCTCGAGGGCGGCCCAGGCGTCGGGGTCGGCGGCGTCGCTCTGGGTCCAGGCCGTGGCTGCCCCGCCCCGGAAGAAGCGCCGGGCCAGTGCGTCGCTGGTCTCGGCGCAGGCGACCTGAAGGGCGTGGAGGTTGCCGGCCAGGTCGGTGAGCAGCTCGCCCACCTTGCGGAACTCGAGCTCGGTGCGGGCCCGGCCCAGGATGCGGCGGGCCTCGTCGTCCACGCCCACCCGGCCGGTGCCCGGGCCCAGCTCGGCCATGCACCGCTCGGCCACGCCGAGGGCGTGGATGGCGGAGCGGGGGAAGAGCCGGTCGAGCAGGAGGAACTCCACGACCAGGGCGGGCTCCACGCCGCGGCGGTAGGTCCGGAGGAACGACTCGTGGGCCGAGCACGACCGCAGGGTGATGATCCACCCGGGCGAGCCGGCCGGCTCCCCGAAGCGGGCCAGCAGCAGGCGGGTGGTCATGTCGACCCGCTCCAGGCTGCGGCCGAGGATGAGGAACCGCCACCCGTCGTCGCGGTTCATCGTCGAGTCGGCCAGGCCGGCCATGATGGCGGCCCGCTCCTTCACGTAGCGGAAGAAGGCGTGGGGGTCGGTGGCCCGCTCCACGTAGTAGGGGAGGGCGTTGTGGGTGGCGTTGAGGCACTCCCACATCTCGGCCGACATGGCGTCGCGGGCGCCCCGGGCGTTCTCGTGGGCCGAGTTGAGCGAGCCGACGATGGAGCAGGTGCTGGCCGACTCGAAGGCCAGGATGCGGTTGACCAGGTTGACGTCGACCGAGCTGGCGTCGGTGCTCACGCCCATGACGCCGAGGAGGGCCCGGCAGGCCACCTCCTCCTCCACCGAGGGGTCCTCCAGGAGGTGGTGGACGTGCACGTCCAGGATGCGGGCCACGTCCTCGGCCCGCTCCACGTAGCGCCCCACCCAGTACAGCGACTCGGCGATGCGGCTCAACACGGCCCGCCGCCTCCCTGCTGCTGCTGCTGGGCCACCTGGGTCGACCGGGGGCCGGGGTCGGGCCGGGTGCCGCCGTCGGGGACGGCCAGGATGCCGGGGGTGGCCGCCTCGGTGGCCACCGAGGCCCGCCCGTTGGCCGGCCCCTGGGTGGCAGCCAGGACCCACGTGTCCTTGGAGCCGCCACCCTGGCTGGAGTTGACCACCAGGCTGCCCTCGCGCAGGGCCACCCGGGTGAGCCCGCCCGGGACCACCCAGACCCGCTCCCCGTCGTTGACCGCGAACGGCCGCAGGTCCACGTGCCGGGGCCGGAGCCGGTCGCCCACGTGGGTGGGCGAGGTGGAGAGCTGGACCACCTCCTGGGCGATCCACCGCCGGGGGTGGGCCACGACGGCGGCCCGGACGCCCTCCAGCTCCTGCTCGGTGGCGTGGGGCCCGATGACCAGGCCGTAGCCGCCGGAGCCGTCCACCGGCTTCATCACCAGGCTGTCCAGCCGCCCCAGGGCGTAGCGGAGCTGGTCGGGTTCGGCCAGCCGGTAGGTGGTGACGTTGGGGACCACCGGCTTCTCGTTCAGGTAGTACGAGATCATGTCGGGCACGTAGGTGTAGACGAGCTTGTCGTCGGCCACCCCGTTGCCCACCGCGTTGGCGATGGTGACGTTGCCGGCCCGGGCCGCGTTGAGGATCCCCGGGCACCCCACCACCGACTCGCTGCGGAAGTGGAGGGGGTCGAGGAAGTCGTCGTCCACCCGGCGGTACACCACGTCGACGCGCTGCTCCCCCTCGGTGCTGCGCATGTAGACCTGGTTGTCCCGGCACATCAGGTCCCGGCCCTCCACCAGCTCCACTCCCATCTGGCGGGCCAGGAAGGCGTGCTCGAAGTAGGCGGAGTTGTACACGCCGGGCGTGAGCAGGACGACGGTGGGCTCGCCCGTCCCGCCCGGCGCGGCGGCCCGCAGGGCCTCCAGCAGGCGGGCCGGGTAGCTGTCGACGGGCCGGACCCGGTGGCTGGCGAACAGCTCGGGGAAGACCCGGGCCATGGTGCGGCGGTTCTCGATGACATAGGAGATGCCCGAGGGCGTCCGGACGTTGTCCTCCAGCACGTGGAAGGTGCCGTCGCCCCGCACCAGGTCGACGCCGGCGACGTGGATCCGCACGCCGTTGGGCGGCTGGACGCCGTGGGCAGGGCGGTGGAAGTGGGTCGCGGAGGTGACGCAGGAACGCGGCACCACGCCGTCCTGGAGTATCTGGCCCTCGCCGTAGACATCGGCCAGGAACGCCTCCAGGGCCCGCACCCGCTGCACCACGCCGGTTTCGACCTGCGTCCACTCGCCGGCCGACAGCACCCGGGGGCACAGGTCCAGCGGGAACAGGCGCTCCTCGCCGGAGTGGGAGAAGGTGATGCCCTGGTCTCGGAAGGCCCGGTCGCGGGCCGTGCAGCGGTCGGCGAACTCCGCCGCCGACAGCGTCTGGAGGGCCTGGTGGAGGGCGGCGTAGCTGGCTCGGGGCAGGCCCGATGGGTCCAGCATCTCGTCCCACGCCGGCGATCCGTCGTAGTCGTCCAGCAGGTCCGCCACCGCCATATCGTGCCAGCCGCCGGTTTCGCCGGGGTTACAAGCGGCGAAAAGGGGCCATGGCCGGCCCTCACGGTGGGCAGAATCCACCTATGAGGGTGCACGTGGGCTGCCGCTTCCGGCACACCACCGAGGGGCCCACGCCCACCGTGTGGCAGGTCCGGCCCCGCGCCGACGGGCCCCACGACCTGCGCTCGGCCCGGTGGGACACCGAGCCCGATCTGCGGGCCACCAGCTACGTGGACTCCTTCGGCAACCTCTGCGACCGCATGCTGCTGCCCGCCGGTCCCAGCACGGTGGTCTTCGACGCCGTCGTCGATGTCTCCGGCCAGCCCGACGAGGTGGACGAGGCCGCCCCGCAGGTACCGGTGGAGGAGTTGCCCGACGACGCCCTCGTCTACCTCCTGCCGTCCCGGTTCTGCCTACCGGACCTGCTCTACGACGATGCCTGGGAGCTGTTCGGCTCCGGGCCCACCGGATGGGGCCGGGCCCAGTCGGTATGTGACTGGACCCACGAGGAGGTCAAGTTCAACTACCAGGCCACCTCCCCAGCCACCACCTCGCTGGACGTGTGGCGGGCCCGCACCGGCGTGTGCCGGGACTTCGCCCACCTGGCCGTGACCTTGTGCCGGGCTCTCAACATCCCCGCCCGCTACGCCTTCGGCTACCTCCCCGACATCGGCGTGCCGCCCCCCAAGGACCCCATGGACTTCTGCGCCTGGATGGAGGTGTACCTGGGTGGCCGCTGGTGGACCTTCGATCCCCGCAACAACCAGCGCCGGATCGGCCGGGTCCTCATCGGCCGGGGCCGCGACGCCGTCGACGTCGCCATGCTCACCAACTACGGCGCGGCCCGCCTCGACGAGATGACCGTCTGGGCCGAGGAGGCCTGAACCGCTCTCTGTACGAAAAGGTCCGGTTCCACGGTTGGGCGCGTTCAGGGAACCTCCGGCGGGTCGCCCATCTCTTTGAGGGCGGCGGCCAGCGCGGCCCGCAGGCGCCGGGCGCCGGCCGGGGCCAGATGGGCCACGATGCCGGCGCCGGGCTGGCCCTCCTCCTCCAGGGTGAGCTCGACGCGGGGGCCCCCGCACTCGTCGCAGTCGTCGAGGGCGGCCACGGCCCAGGCGGCGCGGGCCCGCTCGGGGTCGTGCTCGGGATGGTCGTCCAGGCCGTAGTCGGCCAGCTTCTTCACCGGGCCAGTCTCCTACCATCCAGGGCGGCATGGAGCATCCCGCCCCCGACCCGGCGTGGGAGCGGCGCCACCCGGAGGGCCCGGAGGCCTGGTCGTTCGACTTCGCCTCGCCCGACGGCGGCCTGGGCGGGTTCGTGGGGCTCACGCTCTGGGCCCGGCCCCGGCTGGCCTGGTACTGGGCCGCCCTGGTGGGCCGGCGCCGGCCCTACCTGCTTGTGCGGGACCTGGAGATCGCTGCGCCCCGCTCGCCCGCGTCCCGGGAGGTCCGGGGCGAGGGGCTGTGGGCCGACGTCAACTGCGAGACCCCCCATGACCACTGGTCGCTGGGGTTGGAGGCGTTCGGCGTGGCCCTGGACGACCCCGACGTGGCCCTGGCCGACGAGCGGGGCGACCGCACCGGCCTCGGCCTCGACCTGGAGTGGGAGGCGGCTGGCCCGGTCGCCGGTGAGGCCGGCGACTACGGGCAGCCCTGCACCGTCCACGGCGAGATCCTGGTGGGCGGGGGCGGGGGCGAGGTGGAGGCCATCGCCTTCGACGGGGCGGGCTGGCGCCGCCACGCCCGTGGCGCCGCGGTCGACTGGTTCCGCCCCGCCGTCCGGCTG
>JBOGHQ010000038.1:0-7368 GCA_050744785.1 Acidimicrobiales bacterium
ACCGCCACCGCCACGCCCCGCGCCCTGCCCAGGCTCAAGCAGCGCTACCGCGAGGAGGTGCGGGACCAGCTCCGGCGCGACCTCGGCCTGGCCAACGTCATGGAGGTGCCCCGGTTCGAGAAGGTGGTGCTCAACATGGGCGTGGGCAAGGCCACCCAGCAGCAGTCGCTGCTGGAGGGGGCGGTGCGCGACCTCACCACCATCACCGGGCAGAAGCCGATCGTCACCAAGGCCAAGAAATCCATCGCCGCCTTCAAGCTGCGGGAGGGGAACTCCATCGGCGCCAAGGTCACCCTCCGCGGCGACCGCATGTGGGAGTTCCTGGACCGGCTCATCAGCCTGGCCATCCCCCGCGTCCGGGACTTCCGGGGCCTGCCTCCCAACTCCTTCGACGGCCGAGGCAACTACACCTTCGGCGTCACCGAGCAGCTCATCTTCCCGGAGATCGACTACGACAAGGTTGACGCGCCCCGGGGCATGGACATCACCGTCGTCACCACCGCCCGCACCGACGACGAGGGGCGTGCCCTCCTCGCCGCCTTCGGGTTCCCGTTCAAGCGTGAGGATTCCTGAGTTGGCCAAGAAAGCACTGGTGCAGAAGCAGCAGCACACGCCGAAGTTCAAGGTCCGCGCCTACACGCGCTGCCAGCGCTGCGGCCGGCCGCGGGCGGTGTTCCGCAAGTTCGGCCTTTGCCGGATCTGCCTACGCGAGCTGGCCCATGCCGGGGAGCTCCCCGGCGTCACCAAGGCCAGCTGGTGAGGAGGCGCTCATGACCATGACCGACCCCCTCGCCGACATGCTCACCCGCGTCCGCAACGCCAACACCGCCATGCACGACACGGTGAAGATGCCGTCGTCGAAGGTGAAGGAGGCGCTGGCGGCCATCCTCCAGCGGGAGGGCTACATCGACGGCTTCGCTGTCCATGATGACGCCGGCCGCCCCGGCCGGGTCCTGGAGATCACCATGAAGTACGCACCCGACCGGACCCGCACCATCTCCGGCATCCGCCGGATCTCCAAGCCGGGTCTTCGGGTGTACACCAAGGCCGACCGGCTCCCCCGGGTCCTGGGTGGGCTCGGCGTCGCCGTGCTGTCCACCAGCCAGGGGCTCATGACGGACCGTGAGGCCCGCCATCGCCGGGTGGGTGGCGAGATCCTCTGCTACGTCTGGTAGGTCCCATGTCACGAGTCGGAAAATCCCCCATCCCCCTGCCGTCCGGCGTGACGGTCACCGTCGCCGGTGGCCACGTCACGGTCAATGGGCCCAAGGGCTCCCTGGAGCGGGAGCTGCCGGGCACCATCACGGTGCGCCAGGAGGACACCACCCTGGTCGTCGAGCGCCCCGACGACCAGCGCCACAACCGCGCCCTCCACGGCCTGACCCGCTCCCTGGTGAACAACATGGTGGTGGGCGTCACGGCCGGGTTCAGCAAGGACCTGGAGATCGTGGGCGTGGGCTACCGGGCCACGGCCAAGGGCCCCGACAAGATCGAGCTGGCCCTCGGCTTCAGCCACTTGGTGCCGGTGGACGCGCCCCAGGGGATCACCTTCGAGGTGCCCACCCCCACCAAGGTGACGGTCCGGGGCATCGACAAGGAACTGGTCGGCCAGGTGGCGGCCAACATCCGCAAGATCCGGAAGCCGGAGCCGTACAAGGGCAAGGGCGTGCGCTACGCAGGTGAGCTGGTGCAGCGCAAGGCCGGGAAGGCGGCCAAGTGAGCACCAACCGACAGGCCGCGCTGCGCCGGGCCCGCCACCGCCGGGTCCGCAAGAAGCTGGCCGGCACCGCCGAGCGCCCCCGCCTGGCCGTGTTCCGGTCCAACCGCCACATGGTGGCCCAGGTCATCGACGACGCCACCGGCCGCACCCTTGCGGCCGCCTCCACCATGGAGGCCGATCTGCGCTCCGGCGCCACCGGCAACAAGGACGCCGCCACCGCGGTGGGTCGCCTGGTGGCCGAGCGGGCCAAGGCAGCCGGCGTCACCCGAGTGGTGTTCGACCGGGGGGGCTTCTTGTACCACGGCCGGGTGGCGGCGGTGGCCGACGCGGCCCGGAGTGCAGGGCTTGAGTTCTGAGACCAACTGGAGATCGAAGATGGCTGAATCACAGTTCGAGGAACGGCCCATCGGCCGGCCCAACCGGGTCGCAAAGGTGGTCAAGGGCGGCCGGCGGTTCTCCTTTGCCGCCCTCATGGTCGTCGGCGACGGCAACGGGAAGGTCGGTCTCGGCTACGGCAAGGCCAAGGAGGTTGCCCTGGCCATGCAGAAGGCGTCCGACGACGCCCGCAAGAACGTGTTCGACGTGCCGCTGGCCGGCTCCACCATCATCCACCCCGTGATCGGCGAGGCCGGTGCCGGGCGGGTCCTGCTCAAGCCGGCTGCGCCCGGGACCGGCGTGATCGCCGGCGGGGCGGCCCGCATCATCCTGGAGGCGGCTGGCATCCATGACGTGCTGGCCAAGTCCCTCGGGTCGTCCAACGCCATCAACGTGGCCCACGCCACCATCGCCGGCCTGCGGGCCCTCAAGAGCCCCGACTCGGTGGCCCGCCTCCGGGGCAAGTCCCCCGAGGAGGTCACGCCGGCGGGCGTCCTGCGCGCCTACCGGGAGACCCGTCGCGGCGCCCACGTGCCGGAGGAGGTGGCCTGACTGTGGCCCTGCTCGAGGTCACCCAGGTGAAGTCGGCCATCGGGACCAAGCCCAAGCACCGGGGCACGCTGCGGGCCCTCGGCCTGCGCGGCGTCGGCCAGCGCAACACCCTCCCCGACCGGCCCGAGATCCGGGGCATGATCGCCCGCGTCCCCCACCTCGTCGACGTCAAGGAGGTGGCGGAATGAAGGCCCACGACCTCAAGCCACCGGCCGGCTCCAGCCGGGCCCGCCGCCGGGTGGGCCGCGGCACGGGCGGCAAGGGCGGCAAGACCGCTGGCCGCGGCACCAAGGGCCAGGGCGCCCGGGGCCAGGTCAAGCCGGGCTTCGAGGGCGGCCAGCTGCCGCTGTCCCAGCGGGTCCCCAAGCTGAAGGGCTTCAAGAACCCGTTCCGGGTGGAGTACGCCGTGGTCAACCTCGACACCCTGGAGGCGTTCGAGGGTGACGTGGTGAGCCCCGACACCCTGCGGGCCCGCGGCCTGGTGCAGAAGAACGGGCTGGTGAAGGTCCTGGGCCGGGGCGAGCTCACCCGCTCGCTCCGGGTCAGCGCCCATGCGTTCTCCCGGTCGGCTGAGCAGGCCATCACAGGTGCGGGCGGTAGCGTGGAGGTCATCCCGCCGCCGTTCGGCCATGGTCGTCCCGCCGCCCGGGGGAACGCCCTCACCAACCGCTAGACCGAGGGCACGCCGCCCCAGCCTCAGGAGCACCGATGCTCGGAAGTCTGAAGAACATGTTCAAGGTCCCGGACCTCCGGAACAAGATCTTGTTCACGCTTTTGATCATCGTGCTGTACCGGCTGGGGTCCCACGTCCCCGTGCCGGGCATCGACTTCGACGCCGTCCAGCGCCTCCAGGACTCGGCCGAGGAGGGCGGCGTCCTCGGGTTCCTCAACCTGTTCTCGGGCGGCGCCCTCACCCGCTTCGCCGTCTTCGGGCTCGGCATCATGCCCTACATCACCAGCTCGATCATCGTGCAGCTGCTGGGCGTGGTGATCCCCAAGCTGGACCAGTGGCGCAAGGAAGGAGCGGTCGGGCAGCGCAAGATCACCCAGACCACCCGCTACCTCACGGTGGCCCTCGCCATCATGCAGTCCACCGGCTTGGCCTTCGTGTTCCACAACGGCGGCCAGGGCTTCAACGTGGGCGGCGACCTGGACCTGATCCCCAACTTCACCGTCCCCCGAGTGCTGCTGGTGGTGCTCACCATGACGGCCGGCACCGCCTTCGTCATGTGGCTTGGCGAGCTCATCACCCAGCGAGGCATCGGCCAGGGGATGTCGATCATCATCTTCGCCAACGTGGTGTCGGGCCTGCCGGCCGGCGGCGCCGCGGTGCGGGCCGAGGGTGGCGACGTAAAGTTCGCCATCATCCTCGGCCTCACCCTGTCCCTGCTGGTGGCCATCGTGTTCATCGAGCAGGGCCAGCGCCGCATCCCGGTCCAGTTCGCCAAGCGGGTGGTGGGCCGCAAGATGTACGGCGGACAGAGCACCTACATCCCCCTCAAGGTCAACCAGTCGGGCGTCATCCCCATCATCTTCGCCAGCTCGGTCCTCTACTTCCCCGTGCTGCTCACCAATGTGGTGCCGTGGGAGGGCGTGCAGAGCTGGATCGACAACAACCTGGTCCAGCCCACCAGCCTCACCTACATCGTCCTCTACGGCCTCCTGATCATCCTGTTCGCCTACTTCTACACGGCCATCGCCTTCGACCCGCACCAGCAGGCCGATGTCATCCGCAAGCAGGGCGGCTACATACCGGGCATCCGGCCCGGTCTGCCCACCGAGCGCCACCTGGCCGGCATCCTGAACCGGATCACCCTGCCCGGCTCACTGTTCCTCGCCTTCATCGCCCTGCTGCCGTCGATCTTCCTCGCCGCCTGGGACATCTCGAACTACCCCTTCGCGGGCACCACCCTGCTCATCGCCGTCGGCGTGGCCCTGGAAACCATGAAGCAGATCGACAGCCAGCTGATGATGCGGAACTACGAGGGCTTCCTGAAGTAAGTGCCCACCGGTCCCAGGCTCGCGATCCTCGGGAAGCAGGGAGCCGGCAAGGGCACCCAGGCCGTCCGCCTGGCCCGCCACTACGGCATCCCGCACATCTCCACGGGCGACATGTTCCGGGCCGAGCTGCGCTCCGGCTCGGAGCCGGGCCGGCTGCTGAACAAGTACATGAAGACGGGCGACCTCATCCCCGACGACGTGGTGAACGAGGTCGTGAAGCTCCGCCTCCAGAAGGACGGCGCCAAGGGCTTCATCCTCGACGGCTTCCCCCGCACCACCAACCAGGCCGAGGCCCTGTTCGACCTGCTGGCCCCGGCGGAGCTGGACATGGCCATCGACCTCCAGGCCCCCACCGATGTGGTGCTGCGCCGGCTGGCCGGGCGGCGGGCGTGCCCGGAGTGCGGGGCCAACTACCACGTCGACCACCCGCCCGAGGTGGACTGGACGTGCGACGTGTGTGGCCACGACGTCATCCAGCGGGAGGACGACACCGAGGAGGCCATCAGCCGGCGGCTGTCGCTCTACGAGAAGGAGACCGAGCCGTTGGTGGCCTGGTACCTGAGCCGCGACAAGCTGGTCACCATCGACGGCCTGGGCAGCCAGGACGCCGTCACCAAGCGGCTGGTGCGGGCCATCGACCGCCGCCTGGAGCGGTCCGTCGGATGAGGCGCAACCACGAGGAGATCGCCCGCATGCGGCGGGCAGGCCGGGTGGTGGCCGAGATGCACGAGCGGGCCCGGCAGGCGGCCCGGCCCGGCGTCACCACCGCCCAACTGGACCGGGTGGCCCGTGAGGTCCTGGAGCGACGCAACGCCCGGTCCAACTTCCTCAACTACCACGGCTTCCCGGCGGTGATCTGCACCTCGCCCAACGACATGATCGTCCACGGCATCCCGGGCGCCTACCGCCTGGAGGAGGGCGACATCATCTCCATCGACTGCGGGGCGATCATCGAGGGCTACCACGCCGACGCCGCCTTCACCATGCCGATCGGCGACGTCGAGCCCGAAGCTCTCAAGCTCATCGCCACCACCGAGGAGAGCCTTCGCAAGGGGATCGACGCCATGGTGGCGGGCAACCGCCTCACCGACATCGGCCACGCCGTGCAGACGGTGGCCGAGGCGGCCGGTTACTCGGTGGTCCGGGAGTACGTGGGCCACGCCATCGGCACGGCCATGCACGAGGAGCCCCAGGTCCCCAACTACGGGCCTCCTGGCAGGGGCCCCAAGCTGCGGGTGGGATTGGTCTTCGCGGTGGAGCCCATGGTGAACATGGGCGGGCCCGGCACCCGGGTGCTGGACGACGGCTGGAGCGTGGTCACCGCCGACGGCAGCCTCTCCGCCCACGCCGAGCACACCATCGCCATCACCGACCACGGCCCCGAGGTGCTCACCATCCCCGACTGAGCGCGGCGCGTGCCGTCAGGGCGGCGCCTCGATGTAGGACTCGCGGGCGTTGAGCCGGCGGAAGGTGTCGTCGCCCACCAGGACCAGGGACGGCGTGATCTGGGAGGCCATGGCGTAGAGGGCCGTCATCTTGCGGTCCAGCCGCTCGCCGTCGAGGTGGAGGTCGACGGCCAGTTCGCGGGCCGGCACGGGGACGGGGCGCTCGCCGGTCATGAAGACGTTCCACCGCTCCAGTTGCGGCGCCCACCGCTCCCACTCCTCGTCCACCGTGGCGGAGTGGAGGAGCCGGCCCTGGCTCCCGGCGTCCTGCCAGGCCTGGTCCATCCAGGCCGAGAGGGTCTGGTGGTCGGGGTGGAAGGTGCGGCCGTCGGGGCCGAAGGTGAGGATGGTGTCGGGGCGCACCTCCTCCACCACGGCGGCCAGCCGGGCCACCGGCCCGGCCGGGCCCAGCCCGGCCAGCCCGCCGTCGGGCAGGTCGAGGAAGCGGTGGTCGTCCAGGCCCAGGACGGCCATGGAGGCGGCCGCCTCCCACCGCCGCACCCGGCCCAGGCGCTCGGGCGGCCACGTCTCGGGGTCGGAGGTACCCAGTTCGCCGGCGGTGGCGGACACGCACACCACCCGCTGGCCGTTGGCCGCCGCCGCGGCCATGATCCCGCCGGCCAGGAACGTCTCGTCGTCCGGGTGGGCCCAGACGGACAGGATGGTGCCGAGATCGGAGACGTCGAGGTGCATGGTCCATTCAACCGCGACACCCCGGGCTTCTCATTTCCCGCAGGCGTGCGCTACGCTGTCCGTTCGGCCTGCGCCGATCCGCGCGCCAGCGCGGGCGCGCCGAGAACATCTCAGTTTCGCAACAAGGAGTACCACCTGCCCAAGCCCAAGGAAGACGCGATCGTGCTGGAGGGGACGGTCATCGAGCCTTTGCCCAACGCCATGTTCAAGGTGGAGTTGGAGAACGGCCACAAGGTCCTGGCCCACAGTTCCGGCAAGATGCGCATGCACCGGATCCGCATCCTCCCGGGCGACCGCGTGCAGGTGGAGATCACCCCCTACGACCTCTCCCGGGGCCGTATCACCTACCGCTACAAGTGAGCAGCCATCCATGAAGGTACGACCGAGCGTCAAGACGATGTGCGAGAAGTGCAAGGTGATCCGCCGCCACGGGCGGGTGATGGTCATCTGCACCAACCTGCGCCACAAGCAGCGGCAGGGCTAGGGGGACCATGGCACGCATCGCCGGCGTCGACATCCCGCGGGAGAAGCGGCTCGAGATCTCCCTCACCTACATCTTCGGGGTCGGCCGCACCACCTCCA
>JBOGHQ010000039.1:0-10467 GCA_050744785.1 Acidimicrobiales bacterium
GGGCGTCGCGGTCGGGCCGGCCGCCGGCAGCGGTGACCACCAGCTCGCCCTCCAGGGCCACCGCCACCGCGCCGACGGCCCGGCCCACCTCCCGAAGCTCGGGGTAGCGGGCCGTGACGTCCTCGCCGGCCTCGTCCAGGGCGCGAGCCCGGCCACCCTCCACCGCCACCACCACCCGGTGCCCGCCCCAGGCCGGCTCGAAGGACCACGCCTCCTCGTCCTCGGGCAGGGCTCCGGTCGTGAGCGGCGCGGGCAGGAGCCGGTCGGGCATCGGCTCCCGGCTCGGATCGTCGGGAGGGTCGCGGCGGTGGATCATCCACTGGTTGCCGGAGGTGTGGAACAGCACGTACCGGCCCTGGGCCCGCTGGCCGTGCAGGGTCACCATCACCTCCCGGTCCTCCCACTTCTCGCACTCGTAGGTCCCCCGGTCCCAGATCGTCATCTGCCCCGCGCCGTACTCACCCTCGGGGATCTCGCCGTGGAAGTCCAGGTACATGAGCGGGTGGTCCTCGGTGTGGACGGCGAGGTGGTTCTCACGGGGATCGGGGGGGACGCCCTTGGGCACGGCCCACGAGGCGAGGACGCCGTCCCGTTCCAGTCGCAGGTCCCAGTGCAGGGCGGTGGCGTGGTGCTCCTGGACGACGAAGCGGAGCTGCCCCTCGGGCGCCGGCTCATCGCCCGACGGCTCCGGCGTCCGCTCGAAGTCCCGCTTGGCCCGGTACCGGTCGAGCCGGTCGCCGTCGTCGTCGCGCGCGCCGTCCACGAGGTAGTCCTCTACCATTCCTGGCCATGGTCGTACTCGCCGGCAGCGGTGCGGGGCTGGTGGACGTGGCCTCCGGCGCGGTGCGGGCCATGGCCGGCCGCGACGTGCGGGCGGTCAGCGGCCAGTGGGCGGTGCTGGACGGCCGGGAGGTGGCGCGCCGGGATGGCGAGGGGCCGGCCGCGGGCGCGGCGGCGAGCCCGGAGGGCGTGGCCCTCACCTGCGTAGCCGGGCTGGCTGGCCCGGGGCCCGCCGCGCTGGTCGGCTCGGCCGGCGCCCACGTCTACCTCTACCGCGCCGGCGGGGACCTGGAACCGGTGGCGTCCTTCGAGGCGGCCGAGGGCCGGCCGGAGTGGTACACGCCCTGGGGCGGCCCGCCCGACGTGCGCTCGGCGTCGAGCAGCCTGGGCGGCACGCTGCTGGTCAACGTCCACGTCGGGGGCATCCTCCGCTCCACCGACGAGGGCGCCTCCTGGCAGCCCACCATCGACATCCACACCGACGTGCACCAGGTCCTGGCCCTGGGCGGCGGGCGGGCGGTGGCGGCCTGCGCGGCGGGCCTGGCCACCAGCGAGGACGACGGCGTCACCTGGGCCATCCACGACGAGGGCCTCCACGCCACCTACGCCCGGGCGGTGGCGGTGGCGGGTGCCACGGTGCTAATGAGCGTGTCGGCCGGGCCCGGTGGCCAGGACGCCGCCGTCTACCGGCGTCCGCTCGCCGGTGGCCGCTTCGAGCGGTGCGGCGGCGGCCTGCCGGGCGACCTCGGCGGCAACGTGGACACGGCGTGGATGGCCGGAGGCGACGACGGGACGGCGGCGGTGGCCACGAAGAGCGGGGAGGTGTTCGTCTCCTACGACGAGGGCACGACGTGGGAGCGCACCGGCCCGGCCGTACCGGACCTGCGCTGCCTGGTCGTGGGCTGAGCCGCGCCGGCGAAGGACCTCACGGCGCCGGGCTCGGCGTGGTGGGCGGGCGTCAGGTGCTGGGGTCGCCGAAGGTGACGGTGACCCGCTCGAAGCCGAGGGAATGGAGCATGCCCTCGAGCATGGCCCGGGTGTTCTCCTCGGCCCGGGCCCGCACGCCACCAGCCCGGGCGGCCGCCTCCAGCTTCTCCTCGGCCAGCAGGTAGAGCTGGCGCTCCCCGGTGGGGTTGTCGGAGAAGACCCCGCCCAGCCGGTCGAGCAACCCCCGCTGGCGGGACACCACCCGGCTGGCCCCCGAGTCGATGTGGGCGCCGGAGAGGGTGGCCCGCGGCAGCGTCACGGTGACCTCCTCTCCATCGGGCGACACGACGACGGCGTCGGCCCCGAGCCGGGAGAAGTCGACGTAGGCGTCCACCGTTCCCCCGGCCACGAAGAGGGTGTGCTCACCGCGGATGAAGTCGGGCAGGAAGCGGGTGTCCTCCTCCAGGTCGACGATGACCTGGAAGGTGCCGCTGGCCGCCTCGTAGCGGCTGAGGTCCTCCACGGCCTTCAGCACCGCCGGCTGGGTGCGGTCCACCGTCTCGGTGGTGAAGGGGTTGTGCAGCGACGGGAGGAGGTCCAGCAGGCGACCGGCGCCCACGAAGAGCACGCCGGCGACGGCCACCACGCCGAGGGCCCGCCATCCCCGCCGGCGGCGCGGCGGGGTAGGCGACGGCGTGGGCGGCGGGCCGGTGCCCGCACGGTTGAGACGGGGCCGCTCGGGGGTCATGACGGGCATGGATCGAGTGTGGCACAACGCCCTCGTAGTGCTGCCGCGGCACGGGTTGTGGGGCAACCGCGGTGGGCGGGCCCCGCAGCCGGGCCCTCTCAGGCCCGGCTGAGGATGCGGTCGCGGGTGAAGCGGCTGGCGCCCCGCACGATGAGCCAGAGCGCCACCACCCACACGCCGGCCCCGATGGCGAAGGCCACCGGCAGCGTGACCAGGAGCAGCCCGGTGGACTGGCCCACGGCGAGGAAGATGAGCGGGAGGATGACGGCGCCGCCCAGCTGGTTGGCCTCTTGGGCCGTCCGAGCCCGGGCCGAGACCCGCACCATCACGCCCATGCCGAGGGCGGCCACGGCCGGTCCCACCCACACGATGACCACCCCCCAGAGCTTGGTGGGGACGAAGATGCGGTGCGTCACGGGCCAGGCCACCGTGTTGGTCACGATGGCGAACAGCACGAACCCCATCCACGACACCGCCACGGCGGGGACGAAGGCGCCCAGCACCTTGGCGTAGAACAGCTGGCGGTCCGGGATGGGCAGGTGGAGCAGTGTCTCCAGGGTGCGCCGCTCCTTCTCGCCGGCGAAGGCGTCGGCGGCCAGCACGGCGGCCACCATGAGCGGCACGATGAGGAACAGCGGCGCCAGCAGGTAGCCGCTCACCAGCACCACGAGCTGCTCGTCGGCCGGGAGGCTCAGGATGGGGCGCACCACCTTCTCGGGCAGCCGGCTCAGGTAGAAGCTCACGTCGGGGTTGCGTTGCGACCGGGCGACCAGGCCGATGGCCAGGGGCAGCACCACCAGCAGGAGGAGCGGCACCACCAGCATGGGGATCACCACCGCCTTGGAGCGGCGGACGGCGGTGAGGTCCTTGCGGATCACCGCCACCACGGCGCGGCGGGAGCCGCCCGTCACGGTGCCGACCCCCCGTCGGCGGCGCCGGCCTGGAGGGCGAAGTAGACGTCCTCGAGGGTGGCGGGGCGGGGCACGGCGCCGAAGACCGCCACCTCCCTGGCCACCAGGGCCGCCACCACGGCCGGGACCGTGTCGCGGTGCGCCACCCGGGCCCGGCACCCGTGCGGGCTGCGTTCGGCGTTGAGCACGCCCGGAAGCGACGAGACCAGGGCCAGGACGCCGTCGCCGGCCGGCTGGCCCAGGTCCAGGTCCACGTCGAGCCCCTGCCACAGCCCGGCGGCCAGTTCCTCCGGCGTGCCGAAGGCCTGGAGCCGGCCCCGGTCGAGCACGGCCATGCGCCGGCACAGCCGGCCGGCGTCGCCGAGGAAGTGGGTGCAGACCACCACCGACCGCTGCCGCTCGTGGGCCAGGTCGGCGATGAGGGCCAGCACGTCGCGGGTGGCGGCCGGATCCAGCCCCGACGTGGGCTCGTCGAGGAACAGCACCTCCGGGTCGTGCAGCAGCGCCATGGCCAGCGCCACCCGCTTGCGCTGTCCGGTGGAGAACCCCTGAACCTGGCGATGGGCCAGGCGGGCCATGTCGAGCCGCTCCAGGAGCTCGTCGGCCCGGCGCCCCGCATCGGCGGCCGGGAGCTCCCGGATGCCGGCAATGAGCACCAGGTTCTCGCGGGCCGTCAGGCGGTCGTCCAGGCCGGCCGCCTCGGTCAGCACGCCGGTGCGCCGGCGCACCTCGGTCCCCTGTGTGGAGGGGTCCAGGCCCAGCACCGACGAGTGACCGCGGTGGGGTTGGAGCACGCCGTTGAGCAGCCGCACCGTGGTGGTCTTCCCGGCGCCGTTGGGCCCGAGCAGGGCGACCACCTCGCCCTCCTCGACATCGAAGGTCAGGCCGTCCAGAGCCCGCTCGGCCCCGAAGTCGCGGCTCAGGTCCCGGGTCTCGATGACCGATGCCACTCGTGCCGCCGGGCCGCAGGGTGGAAGAGGACCGGGCCCCTCAGCCCGCCGGAGCGGAGGGATCCTCGGTCGGGCGGAGGTGCTGGACGTCGGCCTCCACCTCGGCGGAGCGGGCCGCCACCGCGCCCGGTGTGATGGCCTGCCGGCCCGACACGTCCACGATCTGCTGGAACAGGCCGGCGCCGTCGTGGGCCTTCTGCTCGCCGCTCAGGCGCACGGCCCGCTGGAGCGCCTTGGTGAGCAGTCCCAGCATGTGCTCGTTGCTCAGGTCGTAGGGCTGGTCGTGGGCCAGCGAGAGGGCGTAGGCGTAGGCGCCCATCAAGGTGGTGGGGCTGCACCCCGCCGCTTCCACCAGGGTGGCGATCGCCGCCTCCTCGGCCACCGACTCGGCCTCCAGCTCGAGGGCCAGGGCCAGCAGCTCGGGACTGTCCGGCATGCCACCATCTTCGCGCGCGCCTGCTTAACATCCCCCAATGCCCGACGACGCCCCCCGAGAGGTGGCCGCCCAGCTGGCCCACCTCCTCGATCAGGCCGCCGACGGCACCAAGCCGGTGCTGCCCAGGATCGCCACCGCGGTGGCCGCCGGCCCGTACCTGGAGACGCTGCTGCGCCTCCTGGTGGGCCAGGCCCGGGACAAGGGTCACTCCTGGGAGGAGCTGGCCGACGTCTTCGTCACCACGCCGTCCGGCGTGCGGAGCCGCTTCGACACCTACCGGCGCTACCCGGGCGAGCTGCCGGCCGACGACCACGACGGCGAATAGGCGCGCCCGCCGGCGGGCTCAGAACGCCTGCGTTCCCACCGTCCACATGGTGGGGAAGGCGAACAGGGCCAGGCCCAGCGGCTGCAGCCCGATCTGCGGTGCGACGCCGGTCCGGCCGAGGCGGCCCATCCTCCATCCGGTGCCGAGGGCTGCCAGTACGAAGCAGATCACCGCCCCCAGGTAGAACCAGAACGCGACCTTGGGGTCCATGACCGTGCCTTCCTGTCGGTTGCCTGACGTCGGGCTTCTTCCCTGCGCAGGCGTGGTCGGAACCCGCGTGGCGGCAACGGTCGGTTTCGTCCCGCCCGCTCAGGCGCGCACGGCCACGTACTTGGTGAAGAGGTACTCGCCGATCCCCTCCCGGCCACCCTCGCGGCCGAACCCGGAGTGCTTCACGCCGCCGAAGGGCGCGGCGGGGTTGGACACCATGCCCAGGTTCAGCCCCACCATGCCCGTCTCCAGCCGCTCGCACACCCGCAGGGCCCGGTCCAGGTCGCGGGTGAAGACGTAGGACACCAGGCCGTGGTCGGTGGCGTTGGCCATGGCCACCGCCTCGTCCTCGCCTGCCACCGACACCACGGGCGCCACCGGCCCGAAGACCTCCTCGTGCAGCACGGCCGCCCCGGGCGGCACGCCGGCCAGGACGGTGGGCGGGTAGAAGTGGCCGGGCCCGCCCAGCGGGGCTCCGCCCACCAGGACACCGGCGCCGGCGGCCACCGCGTCGTCCACCAGCCCGGCCACCTTGGAGCGCTGGGCGTCGTCGATCAGGGGGCCGACCTCGACCCCCTCCTCGGTGCCCCGTCCCACCTTCAGCGCGCCGAGCCGGTCCGCCAGCCGGCCGGCCAGCTCGCCGGCCACCGGCGCAGCGGCGAGGAAGCGGTTGGCGGCCGTGCAGGCCTCGCCCATGTTCCGCATCTTGGCCAGCACGGCGCCCTCCACGGCCAGGTCCAGGTCGGCGTCCTCGAACACCAGGAAGGCGGCGTTGCCACCCAGTTCCATGGAGAGCCGCAGCAGGTGCTGCGACGCCTGGGCCATGAGGTGCCGCCCCGTCTCGGTGGAGCCGGTGAAGGACAGCTTGCGCAGCCGGCGGTCGGCCAGGAGCGGCTTGACCAGTCCGGCCGGGCCCGAGGTGGCCACCACGTTGAGCACCCCGGGCGGCAGCCCGGCCTCGACCAGGATCGCGGCCAGGGCCAGCATGGACAGGGGCGTCTGCTCGGCCGGCTTGACGATCATGGTGCAGCCGGCTGCCAGGGCCGGGCCGATCTTGCGGGCGCCCATGGCGAGGGGGAAGTTCCACGGCGTGATGAGCAGGCAGGGCCCCACCGGCTGCCGCATGGTGACGATGCGGAATCGGCCGTCGGGAGCCACCCGGTAGGTGCCCTCGATGCGGACGGCCTCCTCGCCGAACCAGCGGAGGAACTCGCCGGCGTAGGCCACCTCGGCACGGGACTCCGCCAGAGGCTTGCCCATCTCGAGCGTCATCAGCAGGGCCAGGTCGTCCTGGCGCTCGGACAGGGCCTCCCACGCCCTGGTCAGCACCTCCCCCCGCCGGCGGGGCGGGGTGGCGGCCCACTCCTCCTGGGCCGCCGTGGCGGCGGCCAGGGCGTCGAGGCCGTCCTCCGGACCGGCGTCGGCCACCTCGGTCAGGACCTGGCCCGTGGCCGGATCCTCCACGGGAAAGGTCCGGCCGCTCCTTGCCGGCCGCCAGGCGCCGCCCACCAGCACCCCCGTCTCCACCCCGTCGAGCACGGCCCGTTCCCGCTCGGTTCCTTCCATACCTGGGAGGGTAGCGATCCCGAGAATTTTCTTGACCTTCGCCCGGGCGGGTGCTAGTTAACGTCGGTAACATTCGTGCAGTCCGGGCGATGGCGCTCTCCGGTGGGGGCGGGGCGAAGCGACCGGTTCCATGAGGAGGAGACGGATGCGACTCTCCCCGCAGTCCCTTGCCCGAGCGAGCAGCCGTCACCCGTGGCGCGTGGTCGCGGTCTGGGTCGGCCTCATGCTGGCCGCCGGCATGACCTCCGGCGCATTCATGGGCGACGCCACCACGACCGGCGTCACCATGACCAACAACCCGGAGGCCACCCGGGCCCGCAACCTGCTCGAGGACCGGCTCACCGGTCCGGACCGCGACACCGAGATCGTCATCGTCAGGTCGGAGTCGGCGACGGTGGACGACCCCGGCTTCCGGGACTACGTCCAGGCCTTGCAGGGCCGCCTGGACGGGCTGGGGCGCGAGCTCGTGCAGTCCACCACCACCTTCTACGACAGCCAGGACCAGAACCTGGTGTCGGAGGACCGGCGGTCGACGCTCATCCCCACCACCCTGGCCGGTGCCATCGAGGACGCACCGGACAAGATCGAAGACCTCGAGAAGGCCATCGACGCCGGCGAGGACCCCGCCTTCGACGTCAAGGTCTTCGGCCCCGCCGCCCTCGGCGAGGACTTCGCCGCCGTGGCCGAGGAGGACCTGGCCAAGGGTGAGGGCGTCGGCATCCTGGCCGCCCTGGTGATCCTGGTCGTGGTCTTCGGCGCGGTGGTGGCCGGCCTGGTGCCGATCATCATCGCCGTGGCGTCGATCTTCATCGCCGTGGGCGTGGTCGCCGTCATCGGCCAGATGGTCCAGTTCTCCTTCTTCGTCACCAACATGATCTCGATGATGGGCCTGGCCGTCGGGATCGACTACTCCCTGTTCGTGGTTTCCCGCTACCGGGAGGAGCGCCAGCGGGGCAAGGGAAAGCTCGACGCCATCGAGGCCGTGGGCGCCACCGCCAGCCGGGCCGTGTTCTTCAGCGGCATGACCGTCGTGCTGGCCCTGCTCGGGATGATCCTCATCCCCAACTCGATCTTCAGGAGCCTGGGCGCCGGCGCCATCTTCGTGGTGGTCATCTCGGTCGCCGCCTCGCTCACCCTCCTGCCCGCCGTCCTGGGGCTGCTGGGCGACAAGGTCAACTCCCTCACCGTCCACCGCCGCAACAAGGTGCACGATCCCGAGCACCGGGGCGGGTTCTGGGACGCCGTCACCCGTGGCGTCATGGGGCGGCCCGCGCTGAGCCTCGTCATCGGCGCCGGGATCCTGCTGGCGGCCGCCTCCTCGGCCCTGGACATGCGCACGGGCTTCGCCGGGGTCACCACCGTCCCCGACGAGCTGCCTTCCAAGCAGGCCTTCGACCTGCTGGCCCGGGACTTCCCCGGCGGCCTCAGCTCGCCCGTGAAGGTGGTGGTGGACGGCGACGTCAACTCGGCGGCCGTGCAGGCCAGCATCGACGGGCTGCAGGCCGACCTGGCCGGCGACCAGATCTTCGGGACGCCGCAGGTCCGGGTGAACGACGCCGGCGACCTGGCCCTCATCACGGTCCCGCTCAACGACGATCCCTCCAGCAAGGGATCCACCGACGCCATCGGGCGCCTTCGGGACGACTACGTGCCGGCCGCCTTCCCGGACGGCTCTGGGGCGCGGGCCCTGGTGGGGGGCGACACCGCGTTCAACAAGGACTTTTTCGACGTGGCCGCCCGCTACCTGCCCATCGTCTTCGTGTTCGTGCTGGGCCTGTCCTTCGTGCTGCTCACCATCGCCTTCCGGTCGGTGGTGGTGCCCGTCAAGGCCATCATCATGAACCTGCTGTCGGTGGGGGCCGCCTACGGGCTCATCGTGCTGGTGTGCCAGAAGGGCATCGGCAACGAGATCTTCGGGTTCCAGCAGGTCGAGGTCATCGAGGCCTGGCTGCCGCTGTTCCTGTTCTCTGTGCTCTTCGGCCTCTCGATGGACTACCACGTGTTCCTGCTGTCGCGTATCCGTGAGCACTACGACCTCACCGGCAACAACACCGAGTCGGTGGCCTACGGACTGCGCACCACGGCGGGCATCATCACCGGCGCCGCCCTCATCATGGTGGCCGTGTTCGGCGGCTTCGCCGCCGGCCGCATGGTCGCCTTCGAGCAGATGGGCTTCGGCCTCGGCGTGGCCGTCCTTATCGACGCCACCATCGTGCGGTCCATCCTGGTCCCGGCCAGCATGAAGCTGCTGGGCACGCGCAACTGGTACCTGCCCGGCTGGCTCCAGTGGTTGCCCAACCTGGGCGTGGAGGGCCCGGCCTCCCACCTCGACCTGCGGGAACGGGTGGTGCCGACCGCCGTCGCCGGCGACGGCGCGGGGCCGGGCCGTGGGGTGCCGGTCGGCACCGGCGGGGCCCGCGACGAAGGCTGAGCCCTCTCGGCGGGGCGGCGGCTCGGCGCGCTGCTCCGCCAGGCCCGGGACCGGCGGGGGGCCCCGGCCTTCGAGGCCTCCGTGGACGCCCTCGTGGCCGAGTGCGAGCGGGTCAACGGCCATGTGCGGTCGAACGTCGCCGGCTGAGGTTTCCCCGCCGCCCGGACGGCGGAACATACGACGGGAAGAACCGATCGACGGGTGCGCGCCGGGAGGGGCCCGGTCGTCCTGCGGACCTATGGAGGCCTCGGTTGGCCCAGCACCGCGCTGCACAGGGGGGTAGCCGTCACGACGACCTGCTCCGCCTGTACCTCGACGACATCGGCGGGCGCCCGCTGCTCACAAGGGACGACGAGGAGCGGCTGGGGCGCGCCATCGACGCAGGGCGGGCCGCATCGCGGGAGTTGGAGGAGTTGGACGGCGCCATCCCGCCCGAGCGCCGGCGCCTGCTGCGCCAGCTGGTCGCCCGCTGCGAGCAGAGCACCCGACAGTTCGTGGAGGCCAACCTGCGGCTGGTGGTGTCGATCGCCAAGCGGTACCGCAACACCCGGCTGTCACTGCCGGACCTGGTGCAGGAGGGCAACCTCGGCCTGCTGCAGGCCGTGCGCAAGTTCGACTACCGCAAGGGCTTCCGCTTCTCCACCTACGCCACCTGGTGGATCCGCCAGGCCATCTCCCGGGCCATCGCCAACAGCGGCCGGCTCATCCGCCTCCCGGTGGAGGTGGGCGGCAAGATTGCCCAGATCAACCAGACCCGGGCCCGGCTGGAGATGGGGCTGCGCCGCACGCCCACCGACGCGGAGGTCGCCGCCGAGCTGGGCATGTCGCCCCGGCAGGTGGCCGAGCTGGTGCGGTCGTCCGCCGACCCGTTGTCGGTCTCGGAGCGGGTCGGGCCCGAGGACGCGCCGGAGCTGGCCGAGGTCATCGCCGACCCGGCCGCCGAGGCATCGCTGGAGGCCACCCTGGCGGCCATGGCGCCCGGCCTGGTGCAACGGCTCCTGCGGTCGCTGGACGCTCGGGAGCGGGAGATCCTCTGCCTGCGCTACGGCCTGGACGGCCACGGCGCCCGGTCTCGGGCCGCGGTGGGCGCCCTCCTCGGCGTCAGCGGCGAGCGGGTCCGCCAGGTCGAGGCTCGGGCCCTGTCCCGGCTGCGGTCCCGGCCCGAGGCCGATCAGGCCTGGGC
>JBOGHQ010000040.1:0-14185 GCA_050744785.1 Acidimicrobiales bacterium
CGGTCCTGCTGGCCACCGTGCCCGGCGAGAACGGCACCGGCGGCCAGACCGCCGGCCCGGGGCTCACCACCGCCCCCGCCTTCTCCCTGCCCTCCGTCCGTGCCGGTGAGCCCGCCGTGTCGCTGGCGGCCGGCCGGCCCACCGTGGTCAACTTCTTCGCCTCCTGGTGCGAGCCGTGCCGGGAGGAGCTGCCCCTGCTCGAGCAGGCGTCCCGGCGCCTGTCCGGGACGGTGGACGTGGTGGGCGTCGACGTGGCCGACTCCCGCACCGCGGCCGTCCGGCTGATGGACCAGGCCGGTGCCACCTTCCCGGCCGGCTACGACCCCGATCGCAAGGTGGCCTCCGCCTACCGGCTCCAGGGCATGCCCACCACCGTCTTCGTGGACGGCCACGGCCGGGTCACCGACGTGGTGCGGGGCCGGCTCGACGGGGCCGAGCTGGACCGCCACCTGGAACGCCTGGCCCCGGCCGGGTTGGCGAGAGCGGGGCGGCATGAGAAAGGGTGACCGGGTGACACCGCGGACCTCCGAGGGCGCGAGCCGCTGGCGGCTCCTTCTGCCGGTGCTGGCCCTCGCGTTCCTGCTGGTGGCCTGCGGCGGCGGCGACGATCTGCCCCAGGACGCCCTCGACCCGCAGGGCCCTTACGCCGAGAAGGTCCACAACCTGGCCAAGCCGGTGTTCATCATCGCCGGCCTGGTGTTCGTGCTGGTCCAGGGCCTGGTGGTGTACGCCGCCATCAAGTTCCGCCGCCGCTCGGAGGACGAGGCCCCCGTCCAGGTCCACGGCAACGTGCGCCTGGAGCTCACCTGGACGGTCATCCCGGCCGCCGTCCTGGCCGTCGTGGGCGTGCTGGTGGTGGGCACCCTCGTCGACCTCGACAGGACGCCGAAAGGCGACGACGTGGTGAACGTCCGGGTCATCGGGCACCAGTGGTGGTGGGAGTACGAATACCCCGACCTCGACGTGGTCACCGCCAACGAACTGCACATCCCGGTGGGCGTCCCGATCGCCGTCAGCCTCGACTCGGTCGACGTCATCCACAGCTTCTGGCCGCCCAAGCTGGCCGGAAAGCTCGACGCCATCCCCGGCCGCACCAACCACCTCACCCTCGAGGCGGACGAGGCAGGCACCTACTTCGGCCAGTGCGCCGAGTTCTGCGGCCTCTCCCACGCCGACATGCGCCTGCGGGTGGTGGCCCACGAGCCGGCCGAGTTCGACCAGTGGGTGGAGGCCAACGCCCGCCCAGCCGAGCTGCCCGCCGCGTCCGATGCCGAGGCCGCCGCCGGCGCCGCCCTCTTCCGGGCCAAGGGCTGCGCCAGCTGCCACACCGTGAAGGGCTACTCCGCCGGCGAGCTGGGCCCCGATCTCACCCACCTGCAGCAGCGCGAGACGTTCGCCGGCGCCATCTTCGACCTCAACGAGAAGAACCTGCGAGCCTGGCTGCGAGACCCGCCGGCCGAGAAGCCGGGTTCGCTGATGCCCAATCTCGAGCTCACCGAGGAGGAGATCACCGACCTGATCGCCTACCTCGACACGCTGGAATGATCACCGGAGAACCTGGATGACCACCGTCCTCGAGCCCACCACCGTCACTCCGCCCACCAGGGCGGAGGACACGGGGCTGCTGCGCCGCCCCACTCATCCCACGGGTTTCTGGTCGTGGATCACCACTGTCGACCACAAGCGCATCGGGATCCTCTACGGCGTCACCGCCTTCGTCTTCTTCCTGATCGGCGGCGTCGAGGCCCTCCTCATCCGCCTCCAGCTGGCCAAGCCCAACGGCACCGTGCTGTCGGCCGACGCCTACAACCAGGTGTTCACCATGCACGGCACCACCATGGTCTTCCTCGTGATCATGCCGATGTCGGCTGCCTTCTTCAACTACCTGGTCCCGCTCCAGATCGGCGCCCGGGACGTGGCCTTCCCCCGGCTGAACGCCTTCAGCTACTGGCTGTTCCTGTTCGGCGGCATCTTCATGTACTCGAGCTTCTTCCTGGGCGGCATGCCCAACGGCGGCTGGTTCGGCTACGCCCCCAACACCAGCATCACCTTCTCGCCCGGCCACAACATCGACTTCTGGGTGTTCGGCCTCCAGCTGCTCGGCATCGCGTCGACGGCCGGTGCGGTGAACCTGATCGTCACCATGCTGAACATGCGCGCCCCTGGGATGACCCTCATGCGCATGCCGGTGTTCACGTGGATGACGCTGGTGTCGTCGTTCCTGATCCTGTTCGCCATGCCGGTGATCACGATCGCCCTGTTCCTGCTGATGTTCGACCGCAACTTCGGGTCCAACTTCTTCAACCCGGCCGCCGGTGGCGACCCACTGCTGTGGCAGCACCTGTTCTGGTTGTTCGGCCACCCCGAGGTGTACATCCTGATCCTGCCCGCCATGGGCATGGTGTCGGAGATCCTGCCCGTGTTCGCCCGCAAGCCGCTGTTCGGCTACCCGGTCATCGTGTTCTCCGGGATCGCCATCGGCTTCATGGGGTGGGGCGTGTGGGTGCACCACATGTTCGCCGTGGGGCTGGGCCCGGTGGCGGTGTCGGCCTTCTCCATCTCCACCATGTTCATCGCCGTGCCAACGGGCGTGAAGATCTTCAACTGGCTGGGCACGGTGTGGAAGGGCTCGATCAAGTTCGACACGGCCATGCTCTTCGCCATGGGGTTCGTGGCCATGTTCACCATCGGCGGCCTGTCCGGCGTCACCCACTCCGTGTCGCCCCACGACCGCCAGCAGACCGACACCTACTACGTGGTGGCCCACTTCCACTACGTGTTGTTCGGCGGGGCCCTGTTCGGGATCATGGGCGGCATCTACTACTGGTGGCCCAAGATCTTCGGCTACCTGCTCGACGAGAAGCTGGGCAAGCTCCACTTCTGGACCTGGCTGATCGGGTTCAACCTCACCTTCGCCCCGATGCACTGGCTGGGCCTGCAGGGCATGCCCCGCCGCATCTACACCTACGACGACAGCCTGGGCCTCAACTTCCTGAACATGCTGGCCACCATCGGCTCCTTCGTCATCGCCGTGTCCACCATGATCTTCATGTACAACATCTGGTACTCCAGCAAACGCAAGCGGGTGCAGGCCCCGCCCGACCCGTGGGACGGCCGCACCCTGGAGTGGGCCATCCCCTCCCCGCCCCGCGTCTACAACTTCGCGGCCACGCCCAACGTGCATTCGGTGGACACCTTCTGGCACGACAAGTACACCGAGGACGAGGACGGCCGGCTGGTGCGCCGGGACGGGAGCCCGCCCCGGCAGACACAGGCCCAGGCCGCCGCCGAGGGCCGGTCGAACGGCGGCACGGGCACCGCCGAGAGCAACGGCCACGTGCCCGAGGTGGTGGACGGCTACACCCTCACCGGTGACGACCTCAAGGACGCCCACGCCCTGGGCATCCACCTCCCGTCGCCCAGCTACTACCCGATCCTGGCCGCCCTGTCGCTGCCCGTGATCTCCTACGGCATGCTCTACGGGCGCAGCTCGGGGAGCAACTACGTGGTGGCCGTCATCGGCGCAGTCATGTTGTTCGCCTCGATCTACGCCTGGGGCCTGGAACCGTCAGCCGAGCCCGAGGAGCACCACGACGAGGGTGACGACCACGGCGGCGAGCTCGAGCCGGCGCTGGTGGGCGGCCCCGCTGGCGAGCTGGAGGCCGGCGAGGAGGCCGCCGCTGAGGGCGGCGCGACCGAGACCGCCCGGGGCGACGAGGGCGAGGGGGACGGCGACAGCGGCGAAGACCGCGGCGCGACCGCCGGCGACGGCGCCGGCGAGGAGGCCTGAGCATGGCCACCGCCGAGGTCACCCACGTTCCCGCCGAGACCCACGGCGGCGGCGACCCCCACGGGGCCGGTCACGGTGCCCATGGGCACGTCACCAGCACCGGGCTGTCCAACGAGAAGCTGGCCATGTGGACCTTCCTCGGGTCCGAGTGCCTGCTCTTCGGAGCCCTGATCTCCACCTACTTCCTCTACCGGGGCCGCAGCCTCTCCGGCCCCACTCCCGAGGACATCTACGACATCCCCTACACGTCGGTGAGCTCGTTCGTGCTCCTCATGAGCTCGCTCACCATGGTGCTGGCCCTGGCCGCCATCCAGCGGGGCGACTACCGCCGCCTGCGGATCTGGCTCATGGCCACCGCCCTGCTCGGCGCCAGCTTCATCGCCGGCCAGGTGTACGAGTTCACCTCCTTCATCCGGGAGGGGCTCACCATCAAGACCAACCTGTTCGGGAGCAGCTTCTTCGTGCTCACCGGCTTCCACGGGGTCCACGTCACCCTGGGCATCATCATGCTGCTGTCGCTGTGGAACCTCTCCCTGCGGGGCAAGCTCCCCAAGGAACGGTCGGAGGTCGTGGAGATCGCCGGCCTCTACTGGCACTTCGTGGACGTGGTGTGGATCGTGATCTTCACCGTCATCTACCTGATCCCCTCATAGGGAGGGACGCATGAGCACCAGCGGCGTCGTCGACCAGGACCACGAGGTCGAGCCCCAGAGCGACCACGACGACCACGCCGGCCATCCCACCGAGGCCACGTACATCAAGATCGCCCTGATCCTGGCCTTCGTGACGGCCGTCGAGGTGGCCCTGTACTACTACAGCTTCTCCAACGAGGCGGCCAACAACGCCATGCTGATCGTGCTGGCCGGCATCAAGTTCGTGATCGTGGCCGCCTACTTCATGCACCTGAAGTTCGACAACAGGATCCTGCGCCGGCTCTTCACCACCGGCTTCGTCCTCGCCACCTTCTGCTACATCGGCTACCTGCTGACGCTCGGAGTGTTTCAGTAATGATCCTCGCCCACGCCGGACTGTCCGGGTGGGAATGGCACGCCCACCCCGACGTCTGGGCCCTCATCGCCGTCCTGGGCGGGGCCTACTGGCTGGCCCTCAGCCGCCTCGGGCCGTCGCGCGTGCAGCCCGGCGAGCCGGTGGCGGCCCGCCGCCAGGTAGCGCTATTCTGCGCCGGCCTCGGTGCCCTGTGGCTCCACGCCGACTGGCCCGTGCACGACATCGGCGAGCACTACCTGTTCAGCGTGCACATGTTCCAGCACATCGGCTTCACGCTCATCGCCGCGCCGCTGCTGCTGCTGGGCCTGCCGGTGTGGCTGGTACGCACCATGGTGCGGGCCCGGCCCGTGCGCTGGGTGGTGAGCCGGCTGGCCCGGCCGCTGCCTGCCGCGGTGGTGTTCAACCTCGTCACGGTGCTCACCCACTGGCCCTTGGTGGTGGAGGCCTCGGTGCGCAACCACCCGCTGCACTTCCTCGTCCACGTAGTGATCTTCACCAGCGCGGTGCTGATGTGGTTCCCCGTCCTCAACCGGGTGCCCGAGCTGCCCCGCATCCGCTCCGACGCGGCCCGGGGCCTCTACGTGTTCCTCCAGTCGGTGATCCCCACCATCCCGGCCTCGTTCCTCACCTTCGGGGAGGGCCTCCTCTACCCGTTCTACGGCGAGGCGCCCCGGCCCTTCCCACTGTCGGCCCTGGAGGACCAGCGGACGGCCGGTGCCCTCATGAAGGTCTACGCCGGCCTGCTGCTGTGGTCGGTGATCCTGGTCATCTTCTTCCGCTGGTACGACCGGGACCAGAAGCAGGCCGCCGCCGGCGTGCTCACGTGGGAGCAGGTGGAGCGCGAGCTGGCCCAGACCGAGCCGGCCCCCAAGGAGCCGGCCGCGCCCACACCGCCCACGCCGTGACGGGCCGCCGGCGGACGGCCCTCGTCGCCGCCGGAGCCGTGGTGGCGGTGGTGCTGGCGGTCGCCGCCTTCCGGCCCGCCGGCGACGACGATCCCGCCCCGCCCGGTGCCGCGCCGGCCATCACCACCACCGACCTCGAGGGACGACGGGTCAGCCTGTCGGAGTACGAGGGCCGCCCCGTGCTGCTCAACTTCTGGGCCTCGTGGTGCGTGCCGTGCCGCAGCGAGTTCCCCCTCTTCAAGGAGGTCGACGGCACGCAGGTGGACGTGCTCGGTGTGGTCTTCGACGACCAGCGGGGCCCCGCCGCCGATTTCATGGAGGACCAGGGCGCCACCTGGCCCGGTCTGCTGGACCCGGGCGGTCGGATCGCCCGCGCCTACGGCGTGGCCCGCCGCCCCGGCATCCCCGTCACCATCGCCATCGACCGGGCCGGGCGCATCGCCGACCGCCAGATCGGCGAGGCGGGCCGGGAGGAGCTCGACCGGCTGGTGGCCGCCGCCCGCCGCCCCACCTGAGGACCGTTCATTTCGGAGAAGGGCGCCAACAGGTGGCGCCCTTCTGCGGAATGAACGGGCGGGACGGCTCGTAGGATCGGCGCCATGCTGCCCCGGCCGGAACCGCTGCCCGCTGGGCCGGGCCAGGAGTCGGTGTGGGACTACCCCCGGCCGCCTCGGGTGGAGCCCCGCACCGACCAGGTGGAGGTGGTGTTCGCGGGGGAGACCATCGCCGTGACCCTGGCCCCGCTGCGGGTGCTCGAGACCAGCCACCCGCCCGTGTACTACCTGCCGCCCGACAGCGTCATCCCGGGCTGCCTGCGCCTCAGCGGGCGCACCAGTTGGTGCGAGTTCAAGGGCCGGGCCAGCTACCTGAACCTCACCCACAAGAAGCAGACGTCGCAGGACGCGGCCTGGACCTACCTCGAGCCGCTGCCCGGCTACGAGCCGCTGGCCGGCTTCGTGGCCTTCTACCCGGCGCGGGTGGAGCTGTGCGTGGTGGGCCTGGAGCCCGTGCGGCCCCAGGTGGGGGGCTTCTACGGCGGCTGGATCACCTCCGACATCGTGGGCCCTTTCAAGGGGGAGCCGGGCACCGAGGGCTGGTAACCCCGCGGCTACCGTTCACAGCCACATGATCGACGTGCGCCGGCTCCGCGCCGAACCCGACGTGGTGAAGGCTGCGCTGGCCCGCAAGGGCGTGCCCGCCGAGGACGTGGACCGCGCCGCCGACCTGGACACCCGGCTGCGGGAGCTGGCCGGCCGGCGGGACGTGGCCCGGGCCAAGGTCAAGGCCCTCTCCCAGGACGTGGGCCGGGCCAGGAAGGCGGGCGACACCGCCGCCGCCGAGGCCCTGGCCGCCGAGAGCCGGGCCATGGGCGAGGAGGAGCGGGCCATCGACACCGAGGCGTCCGCCGTGGACACCGAGCTGCGGGACCTGCTGCTGCGCATCCCCAACCTGCCCGCCGGCGAGGCGCCCGACGGCGGCTCGGCCGACGACAACCCGGTCCTCCGGATCCACGGCCACGACCCGGCGCAGTACCAGGAGCACCAGCGGGTGCCGCACTGGGAGGTCGGGTCACAGCTCGGGATCCTCGACCTGGAGCGGGGTGCCAAGGTGGCCGGGTCCATGTTCGTGATGTTCCGCAGGGCAGGGGCCACCCTGGTGCGGGCCCTGTGCCAGCTGGCTCTCGACCGCAACGCCGACGCCTTCGAGGAGGTGCGGCCACCGACCCTGGTGCGCACCGACACCATGGTGGCCACCGGCCAGCTCCCCAAGTTCGCCGACGACGCCTACCACATCGAGCGCGACGACCTGTGGGCCATCCCCACCGCCGAGGTGCCGCTCACCTCGCTGGGGCGGGACGAGATCTACCGCGAGGACGACCTGCCCGCCCGCTACATGGCCTACAGCCCCTGCTACCGCCGGGAGGCCGGCGCCGCCGGCCGCGACACCCGCGGCCTCCTGCGCGTCCACGAGTTCGACAAGGTGGAGATCCTCGCCTACACCACCCCAGAGCAGGCCACCGACGTGCACGCCGACCTGCTGCGCCGGGCCGAGGGCGTGCTGGCGGAGCTGGGCCTGGCCTACCGAGTGGTGGACATCTGCACCGGCGACATGGGCCAGTCCCATGCCCGCGCCTTCGACCTCGAGGTCTACGCCCCCGGTGTGGACCTGTGGCTGGAGGTGTCGTCGGTCTCGTGGTTCAGCGACTACCAGGCCCGGCGGGCCAACATCCGGTACCGCCCCTCCGGCGGCAAGGGCACCGCCTTCGTCCACACCCTCAACGGGTCGGCCCTCGCCGTCCCCCGCGTGTGGGCCGCCCTCGTGGAGACCCACCGCCGGCCCGACGGTTCGGTGCGGCTGCCCGAGATCCTGGCCCCCTACCTGCGGGGGCAGCTGGTCATCCCGGTCCCGGCCGGGTAGGGCGGTGAGCCAGCCCCGCTGGACACCGCCCGGCGCAGGTCCGGCCGAGGCCTTCGGGGTGCGCCCGCCGCGGCTGCAGGTGACGCACCGGGCCATGCTGGTGCTGGTGGCGCTGGCGGCGGGGGTCACCGCGGCGGGCATGATCCTGTTGTGGCCCAGCGGCGGGGACACCGGCATCGCCCGCTTCCTGGGCCCGCCTGCCGACCTGGTGGAAGCCAGCGTGGAGGCCACCGACCCCAAGCCGTGCGCCGGCACCACGCCGGCCGACGACGTGCGCTGCACCGAGGTCACGGTGGTGCCGTCCGAGGGCCCCGACCAGGGCACCTCGGTGGTGCTGGAGCTGGCCGAGGGCCCCGGCATGCCGAAGGTCGAGGTGGGCGACAAGGTGGTCCTCGGGTTCACGCCCGACGCGCCGTCCGGCAGCCAGTACTACCTGTCCGACTTCCAGCGCCGCACGCCCATGCTGCTGCTGGCCGGGCTGTTCGTCCTCTCCATCGTCGTGCTGGGCCGTATGCGCGGCGTGCGGGCCCTGGTGGGCTTGGCCGTGACCCTGTTCACCCTGGTGGTGTTCCTCATCCCAGCCGTGCTGGACGGCCGCAGCCCGGTGGGGGTGGCGGTGGTGACGGCGTCCACCATCCTGCTCATCAACCTGTACCTGACGCACGGCATGACCCTCCCCACCACCACCGCGGTGGTGGGCACCCTGGCCAGCCTGGCCCTCATCGGCGCCCTGGCCGTGGTGTTCGTGGCCGCCACCCACCTCACCGGCATCGGCACCGAGGAGGCGTCGTTCCTCCAGGCCGCGTCCAGCCGGGTGAACCTGGAGGGCCTGCTCCTCGGCGGCATCATCATCGGCTCGCTGGGCGTGCTCGACGATGTCACCATCACCCAGGCCTCGGCGGTGTGGGAGCTGCACCTGGCCAACCCCGGCATGGGGCCCGGCGACCTGTACCGGTCGGCGGTGCGGATCGGGCGGGACCACATCGCCTCCACCGTGAACACCCTGGTGCTGGCCTACGCCGGCGCCTCCCTGCCGCTGCTCATCCTGCTGGTGGAGGCCAACCGGCGGGTGTCCGACGTGCTCACCGGCGAGGTGGTGGCCACCGAGATCGTGCGCACCTTGGTGGGCAGCGTGGGCCTGGTGGCGTCCGTGCCCATCACCACCGCCCTGGCCGCGTTCGCGGTGGCGGGTCACAACCGCCCTCGGGCGGCGCGGTAGCGTCCCCGCCCATGACCACGGCCCAGGTGTGGTTCGCCATCGCCCTCGGTGCCATCACCCTCCTGATCACCGGGTTCGCCCTCTACGTGCTGTCCTCCACGGTGTGGGCGGGCCGGTGGGTGCGGCCGAGGCGCCGGCGGTGAGCGCCGACCGCGGCACCGTCTACCGCGGTCGGTCGGGGCAGTGGGCCTTCGTCACCCACCGCATCACCGGGTTCCTGGTGTTCTTCTTCCTCCTGCTCCACATCGTCGACGTCTCCCTCGTCTCCCGGCCGGAGCTGTACGACGAGGTCCACGAGCTGTACGGCAACGTGCTGCTGCGCCTGTTCGAGGTGGGCCTGCTGTTCGGGCTGGTGTTCCACTCCCTGAACGGCCTGAGGGTCGTGATGATCGACTTCTTCCCGGGCGCCATCCGCAACGAGCGGGCCGCCCTCAAGGCGGTGGTGGCCCTCACCGCCATCCTCACCGTGGCGGGCGGGTGGATCATCATGAAGCCGTTCATCGAGGGGCGCCTGCTGTGACGGCCCCGGCCGGCACCAGGGTCACCCCGCCGCCGGGCGAGGCCCCGCCCGCCGCCCGCCGGCCCCGGCCCAACTTCGAGACGTGGTCGTGGTTCTTCATGCGGGTCTCCGGGCTGGTGCTGGTCTTCCTGGCCCTGGTCCACTTCTCCCTCACCCACATCGTCAACGACGTGGTGGAGACCGACGCCCGCTTCGTGGCCGAGAGGTGGGACAACCCTCTCTGGCGCCTGTTCGACTGGGCCCTGCTGGTGCTGGCGCTCCTGCACGGCCTCAACGGGCTGCGGTGGATCATCGACGACTACGTGCGCCGCCCCGCCGCCAGGGCCGCCACCAAGGCCGTGCTCTACACCATCTCCTTCGGGTTGCTGGGGTTCGGCACCCTGACCATCGTCACCTTCAGCCCGCCCCCCTTCTGACCCCGCCGGCGCCCGGGTAGGGTCCGGGAATGGCCGACCTGCCCGACATCGGCGCCGTCTACCGCTACGAGCCGGCCTCCTCCGACGAGGAGGAGCTGGGCGGGCTCACGGTGCTGGCCCTCCACGACGCAGGCGGCAACGAGACCAGCCTGCTGGACGCGGCCCGCCGGCTGGCGCCCGGGGCGGCCATCCTGAGCCTCCGGGGCGCCCTGCCCGCCGGTGAGGACGGTGCCGGCTACCGGCACCTGCCGCCCCGCACCGAGCCGCCGCCGGTCAACCCCGATGACCCCGACCCCCATGACGAGGCCGTCCACGAGCGCGCCAAGGGGCTGGCCGGGACCCTGGCCGGTGCCTGCGACGCCCTGGGGATCGACGCCGAGCGGGTGTGCGCCCTGGGCTTCGGGGACGGTGCCACCGCGGCGGCGGCCCTGGCCTACGAGAACCCCGACGCGCTGGCTGGCGTGGTGCTGCTCAGCGGGCTCCCGCCCTTCCGGCCGCCCAAGGGCCGCATCCTGGACTTCAAGCAGATCTTCTGCGCCACCGGCCGCAACGACGAGTCGGTCACCATGGACGACTACGAGGCGCTGGTGGAGGGGCTGGTCACGGCCGGCGCCGACGTGGAGCTGCACTGGTACGACACCGGGCACGAGTTGAGCGACGCCGAGCTCGACGCCGCCGCCGTCTGGGCCCGCAAGCGCCTGGCTCCCGCCGAGGACTGACCCGCCCCTTCGAAGTCGGTCGGATCCCGGGCCGCGCCGGTGGGTCGAATAGCGTCACGGGCGTTGTGTCCACCTCCGGGTACATCGCCCTCAAAACGAAGGTTGCCGGCGAACTGGAAGCGGCCCGCCGCCGGTCGCTCGACATCGTCGACCCGCTCGACGACGACCAGCTGCGCCGCCAGCACTCGCCCCTCATGTCCCCGCTGGCCTGGGACCTGGCCCACGTCGGCAACTACGAGGAGCTGTGGCTGCTGCGGGCCGCCGCCGCCCACCCGGGCGTCGACCCGTCCATCGACCACCTCTACGACGCCTTCCGCCACCCCAGGGCATCCCGGCCCGCCCTGCCGTTGCTGTCGCCCGCCGAGGCGCGGGCCTACGTCAGCGAGGTGCGCGACGTGGTGCTGGAGAGCCTCGACCGGGTGGAGCTGGGCCCCGCCTCGCCCCTGCTGGACGGCGGCTTCGTCTACGGCATGGTGATCCAGCACGAGCACCAGCACGACGAGACCATGCTGGCCACCCGCCAACTGATGGGGGAGGGGGCCCTGCCCTTGGAGCCGGCCGGCCCCGCGCCGGGCGCAACGCCCGAGCCCCCGGCCGCAGCCGAGGTGCTGGTGGACGGTGCCACCCACGTGGTCGGCACCGACCTCGACCCCTGGGCCTACGACAACGAGCGGCCCGCCCACGAGGTGACGCTGGCGCCGTTCTGGATCGACACCACCCCCGTCACCTGCGGCCAGTACGCCGGGTTCGTGGCCGCCGGCGGCTACGACGAGGCCCGCTGGTGGACGCCCGAGGGGTGGGAGTGGCGCCAGAAGGCGGCCCTCGAGCACCCCGAGTTCTGGCGGCGGGAGGGCCCCGGCCCGCTGGACTGGAGCGTGCTGCGCTTCGGGCGACGCCTGGACCTGGCGCCGGCCGAGCCCGTCCAGCACGTGTGCTGGTACGAGGCCGACGCCTACGCCCGTTGGGCCGGCCGGCGTCTGCCCACCGAGGCCGAGTGGGAGGTGGCCGCCACCTGCGGGCCGGACGGGTCGAAGCGCCGCCACCCGTGGGGCGACGGCTCGCCCGGCGCCCAGGAGGCCAACCTGGGCGGCGATCGGGACGGGCCGGTGCCGGTGGGCTCCTTCCCTAGGGGGGCCAGCGCATGGGGCTGCCACCAGCTGCTGGGCGACGTGTGGGAGTGGACTTCCTCGGACTTCGAGCCCTACCCGGGCTTCCGCTCCTTCCCGTACCGGGAGTACTCGGAGGCCTTCTTCGGCAGCGGCTACAAGGTGCTGCGGGGCGGGTCGTGGGCCACCTCGCGGCTGGCCGTGCGGGGCACCTTCCGCAACTGGGACTGGCCTATCCGGCGCCAGATCTTCGCCGGCTTTCGTTGCGCCCGCCCCGCCGAGGGTGACGGCAGCGGCGCCGGCGGCCGGTGAGCGCCGGTGTGCCGGTTCGTGGCTTACACCGGTCCTTCGGTCACCCTGGAGGAACTGCTGGTGGCCCCGCCCCATGCCCTGCTGCGCCAGGCCTGGGAGCCGCGCCAGCAGGTGAGCGGCGTGGTGAACGCCGACGGCTTCGGCGTGGGCTGGTACGACCTGGCCCGGCGCCCCGGACCGGCCCTCTACCGCTCCACCCTTCCCATGTGGGCTGACCGCTCCTTCCTCAGCCTGGCCGGGCTGGTGGCCAGCGGATCGGTGCTGGCCGCCGTGCGCAGCGCCACCCCGCCCCTGCCCACCGAGGTGACCGCCACGCCGCCCTACGCCGACGGGCCCTGGCTGTTCGCCCACAACGGGGCGGTGGCCGGCTTCCGCGACGGTGCCGCCGCCCGCCTGCGGCGGACGCTGAGCGAGCGGCGGGAGTCGGGCATCGCCGGGCCCACCGACAGCGAGGTCCTCTTCGCCATGGTGCTGGACCGGCTCGACGCCGGTGCCGCCCCTGCCGACGCCCTGGCCGCCACGGTGGCCGTCGTGGCCGAGGCCGTGCGCGGCCCGCACCGGCTCAACCTGGTGCTCACCGACGGCCAGCGCGTGGCCGCTACCGCCTGCGGCGACTCGCTGTGGGCCCGGGCCGGCGACGGGGCCGCGGTGGTGGCGTCGGAGCCGTTCGACGACGACCCAGCGTGGGCCCCGGTACCCGACGCGTCGGTGGTCGAACTGGAGGCGGTGGGCGGCTCGGGGGGCGGCTTCCGGCGGAGCGCCCTGTGACCAAGACCACCGCCCCCCGACTGGAGGTCCACCTCGGCCCCGACACGCTGGCGGCTGCCCTGCGGGCCGACGTGGCCGCCGGGCTGGCCGAGGCCCCCCGGGAGCTGCCCCCCAAGTGGTTCTACGACGAGCGGGGCTGCGCCCTGTTCGACGAGATCACTCGCCTGCCCGAGTACTACCCCACCCGCCGGGAGCGGGAGATCCTGGGGCGGGAGGCCGGCACCGTGGCCCGCCTCACCGGCGCCGACACCCTGGTGGAGCTGGGCTCGGGCACCTCGGAGAAGACCCGCCTGCTCCTCGACGCCATGGCGTGCGGCGGGGCCCTCCGCCGCATCGTTGCCTTCGACGTGAGCGAGCCCACCCTCCGTGACGCCACTGGTGCCCTGGCCAACGAGTACCCGGGCACCGAGGTGGTGGGCGTGGTGGGCGACTTCGACCACCACCTCGACCGCCTCCCCGACGGCGGCCGGCGGCTGGTGGCCTTCCTCGGGAGCACCATCGGCAACCTCCGGCCCCCCGAGCGCAAGCGCTTCCTGGCCGACGTGGCGGCCGGCATGGCCCCCGGCGACGCCCTGCTCCTGGGCACCGACCTGGTGAAGGAGAAGGACCGGCTGGAGGCCGCCTACGACGACGCCGCCGGCATCACCGCCGAGTTCAACCGCAACGTGCTGCACGTGCTCAACCGCGAGCTGGGCGCCGGCTTCGACCCCGGGCGCTTCGACCACTTGGCCCGCTTCGACGAGGACGAGGAATGGGTCGAGCTGGGCCTGCGGGCCCGGGAGGCCCACTGCGTCGAGATCCCCGACCCGGGCCTGTCGGTGGCCCTCGACGAGGGCGAGCTGGTCCGCACCGAGATCAGCGCCAAGTTCCGCCGGGACGGCGTCGAGGCGGAGCTGGCTGGCGCCGGCCTCGACCTGGCCGAGTGGTGGACCGACGCCCGGGGCGACATCGCCCACAGCCTCTCCTTCGCCACCTGACCTTCACTCCCGAGTAAATAAGGTCCG
>JBOGHQ010000041.1:0-6220 GCA_050744785.1 Acidimicrobiales bacterium
CAGTGGTCGTAGGCGGCGATCTCCCCCACCACCGACAGCACCGCCTCGGGGAAGCCCTGGTCGTCGGGGGGCGGGGCGGGCAGGCGCTCGACCTCCCGCACCACGTCGTAGCCGAGGTAGCCCACCATCCCGCCGTGGAGAGGCGGGAGGTCGGGGACGACGGGCGAGCGGTAGTGGGCCAGCAGGGCGTCGACGGCGGCCAGCACACCGCGGTCGACGGGGACGCCGGGCGGCAGGGACCCCTCCACCTCGATGCGGCCGTCGCGGGCCACGAGGGTGGCCGACGGGTTGCGGCCCACGAAGGACCACCGGCTCCAGCGCTCGCCGTGCTCCACCGACTCGAAGAGGAAGCCGGGCTCGTCACCCACCACCCGGAGGAAGCCCGAGACCGGCGTGGTGAGGTCGCCCAGGATCTCCCGCCACACCGGGACCACCGGCGCGCCGGCGGCCAGGGCGCGGAAGTCGTCCCTACTCGGGCGGGGCACCGAAGGAGCGGTAGAAGCAGCTGAAGGCGCCGGTGTGGCAGGCGCCCCTGCCGGCCTGGTCGACGACGAACAGCAGGGTGTCGCCGTCGCAGTCGTAGGACGCCTCGACCACGGTCTGGACGTCGCCCGACGTGTCGCCCTTGGCCCAGCGCTCCTGACGGGAACGGCTCCAGTAGACCATCCGCCCCGTCTCGAGCGTCTCCCGCAGGCAGGCCTCGTTCATCCAGGCCAGCATGAGGACCTTGCCGGTGGACCGGTCCTGGGCGATGGCCGCCACCAGCCCCCGCTCGTCGAAGCGGACCTGGTCCATCCCCGCCAGCCCATCCGTCATCGGTTGACGCCCGCTGCGGTCGGCCATCCCAAGCCCCCGGAGGCGGCCCCCCTGGCTGGACGCACCGCCGCCGGCCCTGCCGCCGGCGCACGAAGAACGGCCGGAGGGCGGCGGGCTCTGCCCGTTGCCCGGACGGCCTCCAGCTCGGCGAGCAACCTCTGGTTGTGAGTCGAAGGGGTCACAGATACAGGCCGGTGACGTCGTCGTTGCGGTCGCTGGCGACGGCGTGGATGTCCCGCTCCCGCAGGATCAGGTACTCCTCGTCGCGGACCTCGACCTCGAAGCGGTCCTCGGGGTTGAACAGCACCCAGTCGCCGGTGCGCACGGCCCGGACGTGGGGCCCCACCGCCACCACCTCGGCCCACGTGAGGCGCTTGCCGACCTGGGCCGTGGCCGGGATCAGGATGCCGGACCGGGACCGGCGCTCGCCCTCGGCCTGGGGCAGCTGCACCAGCACCCGGTCGGAGAGCATGGTGATGGGCTGCTTGTGGTCGCGCTCGGGCACGTCCCCACGGTAGCGGGGCTCCCCGGGCCGTCGACCATTACCAATCGCAATGTTACCTTGATATTGGTCACGGTCGTGGTACGGTAGCCCCGTGCCCGATGCCGTGCCGGCCGAGGGAATGCCCATCGACGAGTTGGCCCGCCGCGCCGGCGTCACCACCCGCACCGTGCGCAACCACCAGACGGCCGGGCTGCTGCCGCCCCCGCGGCTGGTGGGCCGGGTGGGCCGCTACGACGAGGGCCACCTCGGGCGGCTGCGCCTCATCGGCCAGCTCCAGGAGCAGGGGTACTCGCTGGCCGGGATCGCCGGGCTGCTGGAGGCCTGGGAGTCCGGCCGCAGCCTGGCCGACGTGCTCGGCTTCGAGCAGGCCCTCACCGCCCCGTGGACCGACGAGGAGCCGCAGGCCGTCACCCCCGAGTACCTGTTCCGCCTGTTCCCCGAGTCCGCCATGCGGCCCGACCTCATCCTGCGGGCGGTGGAGCTCGGGCTCCTCGCCCCCGAAGGGCCCCAGGTCCGCCTGCCCAGCCCCCGGCTCATCCACGCCGGTGCCGAGCTGGTGGCGGTGGGCGTGCCGCTGGAGGCCACCCTCGACGAGCTGGCCGAGCTCAAGGAGGACCTCGACCGGGTGGCCCGCCGCTTCGTGCGGATGTTCGAGGACCACGTCTGGAGGCCCTTCGCCGACGCCGGCATGCCCGCCCACCAGCTCCCCCGCGTCACCGACGCCCTGCGTCGCATCCGCCCGCTGGCCAAGGCCACCGTGGACGCCGTCCTGGCCCAGGCCATGGAGGCCCGCGTGGCGGCCTCCACCGCCATGACCGGAGCCGAGCGGTGAGCCGTCCACCCCGTCCGAGGTGTCCTCGTCCCTCCCCCAGCAGAGAAGGAGCGTCATGTTCGCGGTGAGCTCATGGACCGACCACTGGCCGTACGTGGCCGCCCCCTACGTCTTCTATTCGTTCTGTGTGTTCTGGCTGCTGTGCATGGGCGACCACGGGGACGAGCGCAACCCCGTCAAGATCTTCTTCAAGCGCATCTCGGTGAGCCTGGAACGGCTCACCGGCCGGCCGGGCTGGGCCATGGCCGGCGTCCTGAGCGGCCTGCTGGCCCTGGGCGTGGCGGTGGTGGGCCTCTACTGGGACGTGGCCTGGCACATCGACTTCGGGCGGGACAAGGAGCTGTTCACCCCGAGCCACACCATGATCCTGCTGGGCCTGTCGGGGATGATGTACGCCTCGATCATCGCCGTCATCTTCGCCACCCTCGACAAGGCGCCGGTGGGCTTCCAGTTCGCCGGCCTCACCATCCCGTGGTCGGCGCTGATGCTGGCCGTCCTCGGCTTCGGCGGGGTGGCCGCCTTCCCCCTCGACGAGCTGTGGCACCGGGCCTACGGCGTCGACGTCACCCTGTGGAGCCCGAGCCACCTCCAGCTCATCGCGGGCGGCTCCCTCGGGCCCATCGCGGTGCTGATGATGTTGCTCGAGGGCCGGCCCCAGTCGCGGTCCACCATCCTGGGCCACGTCATCGAGGCCACCGCGGCCGGCGCCGTGCTGGTGGGCCTCACCAACTTCCTGGGGGAGTTCGAGTACGGCGTCCCCCAGTTCCAGGCCCTCTACTTCCCCCTCCTTATCGTCCTGGCCGCCGCCTTCAGCCTGGTGATGGCCCGCCTGGCCATCGGCCCCGGCGGTGCCGTGGCCGCCCTGGCGGCCTACCTCGTGGTGCGGGGGACCATCGCCCTCCTGGTGGGCGGGGCCCTCAACCACACCACGCCCCGCTTCCCGCTGTACCTGGCCGCCGCCCTGTGCGTGGAGGGCGTGGCCGCCCTGGTGGGCACCAGGAACACGCTGAGGTTCGGGCTCATCTCGGGCGCGGCCGTGGGCACCGTCGGCCTGGCCGGCGAGATGGTCTTCACCAATGCCTCGGGCTGGCTGGACTCCGCACCGGTCCTGCTGGTCCCCGCCGCCATCCTGGGACTGGTGGCTGGCGTGTCGGCGGCCGTACTCGGCGCCGGCATCGGGCGGGCCTGGCGGCAGGGCGACGAGGTGGCTGCGTCGCCCGTGCCGCTGGCCGCCCTGGCGGTGGCGGGTCTGGCGGTGGTGGTGACCCTCGCCATCCCGCTCCCCCGCAACGTGGGCGATGTGGGCGCCGCGATCCGGCTGGTGGAGCCGGCCGCCGACGGCACCTCGTCCCGCATCGCCGTCGACCTCACGCCGGCCGACGCCGCTGACAACGCCATCAGCTTCGGCGTCATGTCCTGGCAGGGCGGCGGGCGCAAGTGGGAGAAGCTCGAGGAGCTGTCCCCCGGCCACTGGGAGACGGCGGACGCCCTGCCCCTCACCGGCGACTGGAAGACGATGGTGAGCCTCATGCGGGGCTCGCAGGTGATGGCCGCCCCGGTGTACATGCCGGCTGACGCCGAGATCGGGGCCTCGGCGGTGCCGGCCCTGCCCGAGCGCCAGGTCGCCTTCGAGCGCAACACCAGCGTCCTGCTCCGGGAGGCCAAGGACGGCCCCTCCACCCCTGCTGTCCTGGCCTACGGCGGGGTGGCCCTGGTCACGGCCCTGTGGATCGGGCTGTTCTCGGTCGTGGGCCGCCGGCTGTCGGCGATCAACAACGAGGCGCCGGTGCCGCTGGCCGGCCGGTTCGGGCCCAGCGACTGGGGCAACGGCAACGGCACCCCCACCCAGCCGCCGGCCGCCGACCGCCCCTACGCCCGCACCTGGGCCAGCACGCCGCAGCCTGGGACCGCACTCCCGAGTAAATAAGGTCCGGATTCCGGACCTTATTTACTCGGGACCGGCGGGGGGGCGCACCGGGACGCCGGCCGCGGCCAGGTGGCCCTTCACCTGCCGCACCGTGAGCTCGCCGAAGTGGAACACCGAGGCGGCGAGGAGGGCGTCGGCACCGCCCTCGGTGGCGCCGGCCACGAAGTGGTCGAGCCCGCCCACCCCGCCGCTGGCCACCACGGGCAGGTTGGTGGCGTCCACCACGGCCCGGGTGAGCTCCAGGTCGAAGCCGTCGCGGGTCCCGTCGCGGTCCATGGAGGTGAGCAGGATCTCCCCCGCCCCGAGCCGCTCGCACTCCGCCGCCCACGCCACCGCGTCCTGATCGGTGGGCATGCGGCCCCCGTGGGTGTACACCTCGAAGCCGGGCCGATCGACACGGCGCCGGGCGTCGATGGCGACCACCACGCACTGGGCGCCGAACTCGACCGACAGCTCGCGCACCAGCTCCGGGCGGTTGACGGCGGCGGTGTTGACGCCGACCTTGTCGGCCCCGGCCCGCAGGAGGCGGCGGGCGTCGTCGACGGTGCGGACGCCGCCGCCCACCGTCAGCGGGATGAACACCTGCTCGGCGGTGCGCCACACCACGTCCACCATCGTGTCGCGGTGGTCGGAGGACGCGGTGATGTCGAGGAACACGATCTCGTCGGCGCCCTCCTCGTCGTAGCGGGCGGCCAGCTCGGCGGGGTCGCCGGCGTCCCGCAGCTCCACGAACCGCACGCCCTTCACCACCCGGCCGGCGTCCACGTCCAGGCAGGGCACCACCCTCACCGCTCGCACGCCGCCACCGCCTCCTTGACGCTGAACACGCCCTCGTGCAGGGCCATGCCGACGATGGCGCCGGCCAGGGGCCGCTCCCCCGCCCGCACCCCGGCCAGGGCCCGCAGGTCGTCCAGGCTGCCCACCCCACCGGACGCCACCACCGGGTGGCGGGTGAGGGCCAGCACGCCGGCCAGGCCGTCCAGGTCGGGCCCGCCCAGCATCCCGTCCCGGGCGACGTCGGTCACCACCACCGCGCCAAGGGGCGCCTCCTCCACCACGGCCAGCACGTCCTGCACCGAGCGGCCCGAGCCCTCCGTCCACCCCCGGACGGCGACCTCGCCGTGGCGGGCATCCAGCCCCACCGCGACCCGGCCCGGGTGACGGTGGGCCACCCGGCGCAGCAGCCCCGGGTCCTCCAGGGCGGCCGTCCCGAGCACGATGCAGGCGACGCCGGCATCCAGCATGGCCTCGGCCGAGAACTCGTCCCGTATGCCGCCGCCGGCCTGCACGGGCACATCGACCGCCGCCGCGATGGCGGCCACCACGTCCCGGTTCTGGGGCCGGCCGGTGCGGGCCGCGTCCAGGTCCACCACGTGGATCCACGGGGCGCCGTCGGCCTCGAACTCCTCGGCGATCTCCACCGGGTCGCCGTGGTAGACCTTCTGGCGGGCGTAGTCGCCCTGCACCAGGCGCACGCACCGGCCGTCGCGGATGTCGATGGCGGCGTAGAGGTCCATCCGCCTAAGAGCAGGTCTTGGCGAAGTTGGCGAGAACGCGGGCGCCGACGGTGCCCGACTTCTCGGGGTGGAACTGGGTGGCCCACAGCGGCCCCCGCTCCACCGCCGCCACCACCGGCCCGCCGTAGTCGCAGGTGGCCACGACCTCGGGTGTGGGCTCGGGGGCGTAGGAGTGGACGAAGTAGACCCACGGCTCGGGGCCGAGGCCGTCCAGCAGGGCGCTGTCGGGGCGGGTGGGCACCAGCCGGTTCCACTGCATCTGGGGCCGCTTCACGCCGGCCGGGAGGAGCCGCACCTCGCCGTCCAGCACCCCGAGCCCGGCCACGCCCGGGCTCTCCTCCGACGACCGGTACAGCAGCTGCATCCCGACGCAGATGCCGAGGAAGGGGGTGCCGGCCTCGAGAGCGGCCAGGGCGGCCCGGTCCAGCCCGGTCTCGCGCAGTGCCTCCATGCAGCGCCCGAAGGCCCCGACGCCGGGCAGCACGACCCCGGCCGCTCCCCCGGCGGCGGCCGCCTCGGTGACCAGCACCGCCTCGGCGCCGGCCCGCTCCAGCGCCTTCTGCGCCGACCGCAGGTTGCCGATGCCGTAGTCCAGAACCGCGATCACCGACGGGCCTCCCGGC
>JBOGHQ010000042.1:0-27412 GCA_050744785.1 Acidimicrobiales bacterium
GGGGTGCGGTGCAAAGTCGGTGGTGCGGATGTGGTGCGAGCGCCCGTCCTTCTCACCCTTCGCAGCCGCCCCGGTCCGGCCGCGTAGCGTGGTCGCCCCGGCCGGTCAGGGGGATGAGCTGAAGGTCGAGGCCCAGCCCGTGTTGCCCAGGTGATCTGCGCAGGCGAACGACCGCCACGTAGCGAGCGGCGTCGTCCACGAACTAGCTCACCGTGTACCCGCACGACAGCGGGTCGTTGAAGATGAGCGCTCCGCCGACCCTGCGGGAGCAGGTTCGCGGTGGGCCTTCCTCGGCTCAGCCGAACAGCTCGTCGACGACGGCAGCCCGATCCTCTGTGCTGAGAGCCTCAAAATCTGGCTCGCAGGCTGGGGTCGTCAGGACCCGCCAGAGCACAACGCCTCGGGATCGCCGCGTTGCGCCCCAGCTGGTCGGAGCAGCCGGTGCGCCGACGACAGCAACGGCGCTGGCGCCCCAGATCCGGCAATCGGTGCGCCGAGTCGGGGGACCGGGCCAGTCGAGTTTTGGCATTCCGCGGTCAGTAAGCGCCCGTGCAGGTCGAAAAGTGCCCGCGGAATGGCCAACGGCAATGCGGGACCTGTGTAGAGGGCGGAGTCGCACGCCGACGTGGGCGCCGGGGGGCAGACGCGGAGAAGGGGCCCCGGAGGGCCCCTTCTCAGCAACTGCGCCGGACTGGCGTGGGTCAGTCCAGCTCGGACCGGCGGGCCCAGCGGCGCACGCCCAGGGCGAGCATCGCCATGCCGGCGGCGAGGATGCCGAGGGTCCGGGTGTCGGCGCCCGTGCGCGGCAGCGTCTGGCCGGGAGCCGGGGCCGGGGCGGCGGACACGGCGGCCGGGGCCGGGGCCGAGGCCAGGCGGAACTGGGAGGCCGACTGGATCGAGCCCACCTTCAGGCTGAGGCCCTGGGTCAGGGCGCCCACGGTCGCGGGCAGGTTCAGCAGGTTGCCCAGGTTCCCGATGCCGCTGCCCAGCACGGGCAGCGAGGCGGCCGGGTTGGCCACGCCGGCGGCGCCCAGCTTGCCCAGGGCGGACAGGCCGGTGTTGCCGGTGAGGCCGCTCACCAGGTTGGACAGCAGGGCCGGCGGGTTGATCTCCACCGACAGGACGCTGACGCCGGCCAGGGCGTTGTTGTAGCCGTTGGCCGTGGTGAGGCTGGTGGCCTTGTCGAGCACGCCGACCTTGATGAGGTCCTTGAGGGACGGGTCGATGATGCTCAGCACGCTGCCCAGCAGGCCGGTGACGGTGTTGACGGTCTGGCCGATCGACAGCAGGTCCACGCCCGGCAGCTGGATGCCGAGGACGCTCAGGCCGCCCAGCTGGGCGGTGACGTCGGCGGCCGAGTTGGCCAGCGTGTCAGAGGCCTTGGTGGTGGCTCCGATGATGGCGCCGTCCAGCTTGAGCAGGGGCAGGTTGCCGAGCAGGTTGAGGGCGTTGCCCAGAAGGTTCTGCAGCGTGGTCTGCAGGGTGCCCAGCAGGCTCTGCACCGTGCCGAGGGGCAGGTTCAGGGCGCTCAGGTCGGTGAGGCCGATGCCGTTCAGCGGCAGGCTGACGGGCAGGCCGCCCAGCAGCGAGTTGACGACCGGGACGCTGTTGACGACCTGGCTGAGGATGGTGTTGTCAGCGGCGACGGCGTCGAGGATGTCGGTGACCGTGACCAGCAGGCCGTCCACCGCCGATGCCAGGTCGGTGGCGCCGGCCGGCAGGGCGAGGGGCAGGTTCAGGGTGCTGAGGAGCTGGCTGACGATGCCGAGAGGCAGCTGGAGCAGGTCGAGGTTGAGGCCCTTCAGCAGTTCGCCCAGGTTCAGCAGGGTGATGGCGTCGATGGCCAGCGCCCGGGTCCCGTTGGCGTCGGGCAGCGACGCCGCGGTGCCGAGCTTGTTGCTCACGCTGTTGACCTTGAGGACGCCGCTGAGCACCGACAGGTTGGCCAGGGCGGCATCGAGGGCCGACCGGGCACCGGCGGCATCGAGGGCCGAGGTCAGGCTGGTCGGGATGAGCTGGCCGCCCAGGAGGCTACCGACGGCCCCGAGCGGGAGGCCGAGGAGGTTGCCACCACTCTGGGAGAAGTCCACCGCCGAGCCGGAGACGTTCGGGTCGCCGCCCGGCGTCCGGGACTCGAAGGTGGGCAGGTTGGCGGTGAGCCCGTTCAGCACGGGCAGCGCCTCGGAGGTCAGCGAGAGGGGCACGAGCCTGCTCACGCCGCTCGACGGGCCGACCAGGCTGTCGATGGTGCTCTGGGCCGTGTCCGCCAGGACGCCCAGGTTGAGCAGTGAGCCCCCCTTGCCCAACGTAAGTCGGATCAGATCGTGCGAGGCCTTTGACGTGCCCACACCCTCAGGGGCCGACTGTGCGCCTGCAGGGTTGGGCGCGGCAAGTGCCGCAGTGATGCACACTGCGGCCACGCCCGCGACGAGACGTACAGCGAACTTCTTCTTTTCCACAGTCCCACCTGTCTCGAGAAGTTGCCCGGAAACGGGCACGACACGCATGTGCCGCCACCGCAAAGAATGGGCTAGTGAACACTCTCCGTCAAGAGGTAGTTAGGGGGGGCGCAGAAGATCCCGCTTTGACCGTTGTGCGAAGGGCCGAAACGGTCCCTTTCAGGCGTCATCCCGCCACCGGTTGACTAGTCCCACCAGGTCCGGGAGCCGCTCCAGGCAGGCGTCGGGCGCCACGTCGTACCCCGGGACCAGGGGGTTGGGGCGCAGCACGGCCAGCATGCCGGACTGCTGGGCCCCATAGATGTCGTCGAACGGCCGGTCCCCCACGAACACCGCAGCACGGGGGTCCGGCACCCCCAAGGCCCCCAGGACGGCTCGAAATGCCGCCGGATGGGGCTTGGTGAAGTCCAGCTCGCTGGTGTAGCAGCGGGCGTCCAGCAGGGGAGCCAGGCCGTCCCGCTCCAAGAAGTGCTCGTGGAACGAACGCGGCCAGTGGGTATTCGACAGCAGCCCGGTGCGGAGCCCCAGCTCCCGCAGGGCCTCCAGCGTGGGCGCCGCCTCGGGGTCGTGGCGGACATGGGGAGTCCAGGAGTCCAGATGGTGAAGGGCTGCCTCTTCCAGCACGGCCTCGGCCACATCGAGGCCGAGCTCGGCCGAGGCATCGGCCAGCAGGGCGGACAGCGTCGTGCTGCGCTGGTCCACCCCGACCCGGCGCCATGAGGCCTCCTCCACCGCCACCAGCCGTGCGCACACCTCGTCCTCGCGGTCGGGGTCGAGGTGGCGGGCGGCCAGCCGCCACATGTCGATCATGTCGACGTCGGCGTAGGTGGCCAGGGTGCCGCCCCAGTCGAAGACGACAGCCTCGACCTCCACTTCAGGTTGCGTCTCCGGTCGCGGCCCGGACGTCCAGCCAGCGGCGAAGCCCGGCCGCGTTGGAGTGGATGCCGTTGAGGGTTTCCAGTTTGTGGCGGTGGTGCTCGCTCACCCCCTTCAACTCGTCGCCGAAGGCGGCCTCCAGGGCGGTGGCCACGTCGGCCCCGTCCCGCCAGGCCCGCTCGGCCACCTCGGCCCAGGCCCGCAGGGTGGCGGACGCCTCCTGGAGGACGGTGCCGGGGTCGGGCACCAGGCCGTAGTGGGCCAGGGCGATGCCACTCGGGCGGCGCTCCTCGAACCGGTGCAGGGAGGTGAGGGCCTGGTCGAGGTCGAAGTCGGGCGGGGGGGTGGCCGGGCGCAACACCCCCGCGTCCGGCAGCCGGACCCCCACCGCGTCGCCGGCGAAGAGGATGCCGCTGTCGGAGTCGTGAACGGCCAGGTGGTGCTTGGCGTGCCCGGGCGAGTCCACCGCGGTGAGGGCCCGGCCCCCGCCCACCTCCACGGTGGCGCCGTCCTCCAGGATCTGGATGCGCTCCTCCGGGGTGGGGTCGAGCCGGCCGTAGAGGGCGTCGAGCAGATCGCCGTAGACCCGAGCCGCCGACGCCACCAGCCGGGACGGGTCGGCCAGGTGGCGGGCGCCCTTCTCGTGGACGTACACCTTGGCGGCAGGGAAGGCCCGGGCCACGTCGCCCACTCCACCGGCGTGGTCGAGGTGGATGTGGGTGACCACCACGCCGGCCAGGTCGGAAGGCCCCACGCCCAGGCTCTCCAGGGCGGCCAGCAGGGTCCCCACCGAGGACTGGCTGCCCGTCTCGACCAGGACCGGGGCCGGCCCCTCGATGAGGTAGCCGGCCGTCACCCGGTCCCAGCCGCCCAGCTGGGTGTCGATCTCGATCACGCCCGGTGCGATGGTCGTGGGCACCGGCGTACGGTAGCGGGATGCTCGCCGGCGGCCACTGCCCCGCCTGCGGGTTCGACTTCCCCACGGTGAGCCCCTCGGACGTGGCAGTGGCGGCCCGCTCCTACCCCCGCCGGTACCGCGCCCTCCTCCTCCGGCCCGACGAGGAGGACCCCGGGATCGTGCACCGCCGGCCCGGCCCCGGCCTGCCCTCGGCCGCCGAGCACGCCCTGGAGGCGGCCGCCGGGATGGCCGCCGCCGCCGAGGGGCTGCTGCGGCTGCGGGCCCAGGAACGGCCACCCGTCGACCTCGACCCCCCCGTGGCCGGCGACGGGGCCACCTTGGAGGCGGTGCTGGAACGGTTGGACGCGGGCGCCGGCGCGCTGGCGGCCGCCGTCGAGGCCCTCCACGGCGATGAGTGGGGACGCCGGCTGGTGGGCGGCGGCGGCCAGGAGGTCAACGCCCTCGACGTGGCCCGGGCCGGCGTGCACGCCGGCAGCCACCACCTCCGGGCCGCCGAGCGCGTCATCGACCAGGTGCGGGGCCGGCCGTAGTCACCCGTTTCCCGGCCTGACCAGGCGGGGAAACTGCCATCACCGGAAACTCCAGTCGCCGAGGAGGCAGAAATGGCGAGAACGCGAGCGCATGCGATGGAGACCCGGGGGGACAGGGCGGCACTGGTCGCCGAGGCCGGCCTCGGCCGGGTGTCGCTGGTCAGCGTGCTGGCCGGCACCCTGGTGGCCTACGGGGCCTTCGCCGTGCTGGTGGCCGTCGCCGCCGCCGTGGCTCAGTCCGCCGGCCTGGACACCGACCTGAGCACCAGCGAGTGGCGCGAGCTGGGCGCCACGGGCGGCGCCGTGGTGGCTGGCGTGCTGCTCCTCTGCTATCTGTTCGGCGGCTACGTGGCCGGCCGCATGGCCCGCCGGGCCGGCGCCACCAACGGCTTGTTGGTCTTCGTCGTCGGCCTGCTCGTGGCGGCCGGCGTGGCCGGCCTGGTGAACGTGTTCACCGACGGCGACGACATCCTCCGCAACCTGCGCACCGTCGGCATCCCCACGTCGGCCGACGAGTGGCGGGACATCGGCACCGTGGCCGGCATCGGCTCGCTGGCCGCCATGCTGGTGGGCTCCGTGCTGGGCGGTGCCCTCGGCGAGCGGTGGCACGGCAAGCTGCTGGCCCGCGCCGCCGACCCCTCGGTGGGACCGGAGGCCGAGGCTCGGGCTGAGGCCGAGCGCCACCGGCGGGAGCTGCGCAAGGCCGAGGAGCGGGCCCGGGAGCACCGGCTGGGCCCGGCGGCCGTGGACGGCCCCTCAGCGGCCGGTTCTGGTCCCGAAAACGGTACCGACACGGTACCGATCTCGAGACCAGAAACGCAGCCTGACGAGACGGTCAGGCCAGTTCCACCAGCTCCAGCAGGTCGTCGCTGAACCAGTCCAGGGTGCCCTCCGGCAGGAGGAGCACCCGCTCGGGGGCCAGCGCCTCCACAAACCGGGCGTCGTGGCTCACGAGCACCACGGCGCCGGGCCAGGCTCCCAGCGCCTCGGCCACCCCCTCCCGGGAGGGCGGGTCGAGGTTGTTGGTGGGCTCGTCGAGCAGGAGCAGGTTGTGGCGGCCCACCACCAGCTGGGCCAGTGACAGCTTGGTCTTCTCGCCGCCCGAGAGGGTGCCCGCGTCCTGGAAGGCGACGTCGCCCACCAGGCCGAACATGCCGAGCAGGTTGCGCAGCTCCTGATCGGGCAGGTCGCGCGCCTCCCGAAGGTGGGACAGCACATCGCGGCCGGGCGTGATGCCCTCGTGTTCCTGGGCGTAGTAGCCGGTCGACACGCCGTGCCCGAACCGCACCTGCCCGCGGTCGGCCTCGGTGACGCCGGCGAGGATGCGCAGCAGCGTGGTCTTCCCGGCACCGTTGAGCCCCATGACGAGCAGGCGCTGGCCCCGCTCCACGGCCAGGTCGACCTGGTCCAGCACGGCCGGCCCGCCGTAGGACTTGGTGAGGCCCTCCACCTCCAGCACCACCCGCCCGCTGTGGGGGGCGGGCGGGAAGCGGACCTTGTAGGCCCGCTCCCGGCGGGGGCCGGTGACGGCGGTCGATTCGAGCCTGGCCACCCGGGTGTCCAGTGACTTGGCGATGCGGGCCCGCTTCTGGGTCTGGCCCCGCATGGCGTCGGCCAGGCTGGAGAGGCGGTCGATCTCTGACGCCTGGCGCTCGGCCTGCTTGGCCAGGCGCTCCTCGTCCCGCCGGCGGGCGGCCTGGTACTGGGAGTACGTGCCCTTGTAGGCGACGACGCGGCCCTCGTCGAGGTGGAGGATCCGGGTGATGGCCTCGTCCAGCAGGGCCAGGTCGTGACTCACCACCAGAAGGGCTCCCCGGTAGGAGCGCAGGAACCCCATGAGCCAGGCCGCGGCGTCAGTGTCGAGGTGGTTGGTGGGCTCGTCCAGCAGGAGCAGGTCGCTGCCGGCGAAGAGGATCCGGGCCAGCTCGACACGGCGCCGCTCGCCGCCCGACAGGACCTCGAGGGGCAGGTCCACCCGGTCGGCGGCCAACCCAAGGCCGGCCACGATGCGCCGCACCTCGGACTCGGCCGCGTAACCCCCTGCCAGGGCGAAGGCGTCCTCGGCCCGGCTGAAACGGCCCACGTTGCGGTCGGAGGGGTTCTCCTCGATGGCCAGGCGGAGCTTCTCCATGCGGAGGGCGGCCTCGTCCAGCCCCCGCCCGGCCAGGACGTGGGCCAGCGCCGTGGCCCCCGGCTCGGCCACCGGCCGGGCCTCCTGGCGCAGGTAGCCGAGGGCGCCACGCCGCAGGGCGGTACCGGCGGCCGGGACCGATTCGCCGGCCAGCACCGCCAACAGGCTGGTCTTGCCGGCCCCGTTGCGCCCCACCAGGCCCACCTTCTCGCCGTCGCGCACGGAGAAGGTGGCGCCCACCACGACGGTGCGCCCGCCGACCTCGACCCGCAGTCCCCTGACCTGCAACACGCCGCTCATGGTGCCGGGCCGCCGGTGTGGCCGCCAGCCGGTCTCGGGCCCGACCGATCAGCCGGAGCCGGCGGCCCGGCGCAGCAGGCCGGCGTAGACCGAGGAGTCGTCGGCGTCCACCATCGGGAACCCCTGTCCCTTCTCGCCCTCCCAATGCATGGCCACGCCGGGTTGTGCATGTCGGAGCCGTCGGGCAGGAACAGGTGCGGCCGGCGCCCGGGCCAGAACGCCCGGATGGTGCGAACTACCGTCCTCGGGTGAGCGCGGCGCCGGCGGAACCTCGCGACGGCGACGCCCCGGCGCTGGCCACTGCCGGCCAGCGGCTGGGCGGGGCGCTGGTGGACGGGGCCGCCGTCCAGGTCGCCGGGCTGGCGCTGTCACCCCTCGACCAGGGCGTGGCCACCGCCATCGCCGCCCTCGCCTACGTGGCCTATGAGGTGTCGTTCGTGGCCTGGCGGGGCCAGACGCTGGCCAAGATGGCGCTCGGCACCAAGGTGGTGGACGCCGCCACCGGCGAGCGACCCACCCTGTGGCAGGCCGCCACCCGGGCCGTCGTGCCGTTGGCCGGTGTGGTGGTCGACGTGGCCCTCGGCACCCCTGGCGTGGGGGCGCTGTGGGTCTTCGCCGTCTACGGCGCCCTGCTGTTCGACGAACGACGGCGAGGCCTGCACGACCGGGCCGCCGGCACCGTCGTGGCGGCCCTCCACCGTACCGAGGCGCACCGGCGTCTGGGGGTGGCGGCGCTGGTGGTGGCCCTCGCCGTCACCACCGTGTCGGTGGTACTGGCCCTCGACGAGGTGGACGACGAGGGCCCGACCGCCGCACCCGTACCAACCGCCTCACGCTGACCAGGCGCGCCGGAGCGGGCCGCCCGGGGACTGGCGGCCCGCTCCCGGCTCACCGCAGCACGAGGGGCTTACTGCTGCGGCGCGGCCTGGATGCTGAGCTCGATCTTGAGCTGCCGGCCGACCAGGACGCCGCCGGCCTCGAGGGCCACGTTCCAGGTGAGGCCGAACTCCTCCCGGTCCACCTCCAGCGAGCCGGACAGGACCAGCCGGGGCCCGCCGTAGGCGTTGCCCACGCCCTCCAGCACCACGTCGAGCTCCACCGGCCGGGTGACGTCCCGGACGGTGAGGTCGCCGGCCACGTGCCAGCGGCCCTGGCGGCCGGGCACGATGCGTGTGCTCCGGAACGTGATCTCGGGGTAGCGCTCGGTGTCGAGGAAGTCGCCGGAGCGGAGATGGTCATCACGCCGCTGGTCGGCGGTGTCGATGCTGGCGGCGTCGACGGTGAAGGCCACCGAGGACTCCTCCGGCACCTCAGCCACGTCGATGCTCCCGGAGAAACGGCTGAAGCGGCCCCGGACCTTCGAGATCATCATGTGACGGGCCACGACCTCGACGCTCGAATGGCTCGGATCGATGACCCAGGTCCCCGCGGCCGGCAGATCCAGGCCTTCGACGGTCCTGCCCGCAACATAGGTATCGCTCATGGTGCACGCCTCCTTGGTGAACGTTCCACTGTTCTATCCTCAACAATTGTTCAGGCAACGTATTCCCCTGGCTAGGATGGCCCCGTGAAATCAGGGCCCGAGGACCGCCAGCTGGCGGCGTGGCGGGCGTTCCTGCGGGCACACGCCACCGTGGTGGACCGCCTCGATCAGGAGCTGCAGCACGAGCAGGGCCTGCCCCTGTCCTGGTACGAGGTCCTCCTCCACCTGGCCGGTGCGCCCGAGGACCGGCTGCGCCTGAGCGAGCTGGCGGCGGTGGTCCTGCTCAGCCGGAGCGGCATCACCCGCCTGGTGGACCGCATGGTGGATGCCGGCCTGGTAGAGCGCCAGGTCTGTCCCACCGACCGCCGCGGCGCATTCGCGGTGCTGACCGCGCAGGGACGGGCCCGCCTCCGCAGGGCGGCGCCCGTGCACCTCCGGGGCATCCAGGAGCACTTCGCCGCCCACCTGGCGGGGGACGAGGTCGACGCCATCCGCCGGGGCCTGGACCGGGTCGCCGCCGCCGCTGCCCACCGCAGTCTCTGAACCCTCAGGTCGCTCTGCGGACCTGAGGGTGCAGAAAGCCGTCGGGTCGGGTCAGAGGCGGCCGTCGACCCCCAGCAGGCGGGGGCGGGTGACGGCCTGGGCCCCCCGGGCCAGCCCTGCGATGGCCAGCCCCCACGCCACCACGCCCAGCGCCAGCGCCGAGCCGGCGCTGCCCAGCACGATGCCGCTGGACTGGGCGTAGGAGACCATGATGAGGGGGAGGGTCACCAGCCCGGAGGCCTGCTGGGCCGCGGCCGAGCTCTTCACCCGGGCCGAGAGGCGCAGGACGACCGACAGGGTGAGGGCCAGGAAGGGCGGGACCACCCACAGCATCAGCACCCACCACTCCGGCGTGGGGAAGAACCACCCCCCCACCCGAGGGCCCACGATGAGGTTCACGATCAGGGAGTAGATGCCGAAGCCGACCAAGGTGGTGAGGTAGCCGGGCAGCAGGCTGGCGATCAGCTTGCCCAGGTAGATCTCCCGGTCACTGGCCGGGGAGTGGGCCAGGAACTCGCCCGTGCCCCGCTCCTTCTCGCCCACCAGCGTGTTGGCACCGACGGAGGTGGAGATCGTCATCGGGACGATCACCGCCAGGGGGGCGAACAGGTAGACGGACAGGGCGTAGGACGTCTGGTCGCTCGGGCTGTCGGCCTTCTCCCTCACGGCCGCCTTGGCCCGCTCGGGCAGGACGTCGACGGCGGCCGCTACCCGCTCCACGGCGTTGGTGCGCTCGGCGGCGTTGATCACCGACAGAAGGAACGTAGGGGCGATCACGAAGAAGAACCCGGCCAGGATCATCATGGGCACCCAGAAGTCGGGGCTCTGCTTGAGGATGCGCAGGTCGGTGCGGGCCACGGTGAGGAGGCGCTGGCGGTTCACGACGCCGCCTCCTGGCGCCGGGCCGCCAGGGCGGCCTGCACCGAGGCCGGTGGCGGTCCCACTCCCTCGCCGGCGCCGGGCTCGGCCATGCCCACCGCCCCCGCCGCCCGCCGCACCACGAAGTACAGCTCCTCCAGGCTCGGCTCGTGGGGGGCCACCCGCCGGAGCCGGGCCCCGGCCGCCACCATGGCCCCCACCAGGTCCGGCACCCGGTCCAGCCCGTCGAGGGTGAGCTGGGCCCCGGTGGCGGTGGGCTCGAAGGCCAACACTCCCTCCAGGCCGGCCACCACGACGAGGGGGCCCACGTCCTCCGCCTCCACCATGACGGTCGGGTGCGGCCAGTACCGGGCCACCAGCTCCGCCGGCGTGCCCGAGACCAGGTCCTTGCCCTTGTCCAGCATCACCACCTGATCGGACAGGCCCTCGGCCTCCAGCAGAAGGTGCGTGCACATCACCACCGTCTTCCCGCTGGCGGCCAGCTCGTCGATGAGCCGCAGGACGGCGTGGGACGACTCGGGGTCCAGCCCCGAGGTCGGCTCGTCGAGCAGCAGCAGGTCGGGGTCGTGGAGGACGGCGCGGGCCAGGGCCAGGCGGGTCTTCATCCCCGTCGAGTACCCGGCCACCCGCAGTGCCAGGGCGTCGTCGATGCCGAAGCGGGCCGCCGCCTCCTCGATGGGCGCCTTGGCCCCGAGGCCGTGCAGCTCGGCTGCGTAGCGCAGGTTGTCGTAGCCGGACAGGCGGTCGTAGAGGGCCGACTTGGCGGCCACCACCCCGCAGCGGCCGCGCACGGCCTCACCCTGGTCGTTGGGATCGAGCCCGAAGACCCGCACCGTCCCCCGCTCGGGCGGCAGGGCGCCGGTGATCATGCGCACCGCGGTGGTCTTGCCCGCGCCGTTCGGCCCGAGCAGCACGGTGACGGTGCCGGCCGGGACCCGCAGGTCCAGGCCATCCAGGGCGACGACGCCCCCGAAGGAGCGGGCGACACCATCGAGCTGCACCACGGCGTCGCCCGGCATCGGCAAAGGCTAAGCCACTCTGTGGAGGTGGGCGGCCCGGGCGCGCCGGAGCCCCTGGCTGAACCAGGGGCTCCGTGGCTCCCGGGGGGCGGGACAGCTACACCCTAACCTCCTGACAGCGCCTGTCCAGTCGGAATCCTCGATTTTCGGGATTTCTACCCGGTTGCCGCGCCTGTGACGCCCGTCACACCCCCCACTGCGCGGCCGGGACGGGCCCATGCCGGCCTGACGGAACCCGGGGTTCAGACCATGAGGCGCTTGCCCAGGCCCCCCGCGGCGGCGATGTCGGCCCGGATGGAGAGATGCCGGCTCAGGGCCCGACGGCGGTGGTCCTCGTGGACCGAGGCGGTCGTGACGGCGGTCAGCAGCACGGCCGCGATCGTGCCCACCACGCCCCGCAGCAGGGAGCCCTCCGTGACCGGCCCGCCCTGGGCCGAGGTCAGCACGACGACCGTGAGGGCGGCCGCGGCGGCCCACCACGCCTTGCTCCCGTAGCTGCCGACTTGCCGCCAAACGTCCATCGGGGACCCTCCTGTGCCCGGTTTCGCGCTCCTCCAGAGTTGAAGGTAAGGAGGAATGGCCCGCCCGCCAAGGCACATTCCGATCGGGCCATGGCGCCAATGGCCCGAATTGGCACGCTGCGTGGTCGTTCCCCGTCGTTGGTGCCCAGTTGGGCGGTACCTGCGGACCGGTGACGGCCTCAGCCGGTGTTGCGAAGACCGGCGGCGATGCCGTTGATGGTGAGCAGGAGGGCTCGGCGCAAGAGGGGGTCCTGGTCGACGTCGTGGTCGGCGTCGTGGCCCTGCCGCCAGCGCGACAGCAGGCTGACCTGGAGGTGGCTGATCGGGTCGAGGTAGAGGTCCCGTACCCCGAGGGTCCGCTTCAGCCCGGGCTGGCGCTCCAGCAGGCTGACCTGGCCCGAGACCCGGAGCAGCTCGGCCACGGTCAGCTCGTACTCGGCCCGGATGGCGTGGAAGTGGTGGTGCAGGGAGGGGTCGACCAGGGCCTCCACGTAGCGGCCGGCCACGCCCAGGTCCACCTTGGCCAGCCCCATCTCGACGTTGGAGATGAAGGTGCGGAAGAAGTGCCAGCCGGCGTACATGTCGGCCAGGGTCGCTTCGTGGCCGCCAGCGCGGGCCGCAGCCAGGCCCGACCCCAGGCCGAACCAGCCCGGTACGATCTGGCGGGACTGGGTCCAGGCGAAGACCCAGGGGATGGCCCGCAGCGATTCCAGGTCCCGGCCGGCGGTGCGCCGGGCCGGGCGGGACGCGATGTTGAGCTCGCTCAACTCCTCCACTGGGGTGGAGGCCCGGAAGTACTCGGTGAAGCCGGGGCGGCCGAGCAGGTCCCGGTAGGCGCCGGCGGCGGCCTCGGAGACGGCGTCCATGGTTCGGTCCCACCGGGCCAGCAGGTCCAGGTCGAGGCGGGAGGTGCGGTGCAGCACGGTGGCCTCGGCCACGGCGGCCAGGGCCAGCTCCAGATTGTGCCGGGCCAGGCTGGGCAGCAGGTACTTGTCGGAGATGACCTCTCCCTGCTCGGTGAGCTTCATGGCGCCTTGCAGGACACCGAAGGGCTGGGCCAGCACCGCGTCGTGGGTGGGCCCGCCGCCCCGTCCCACCGTGCCGCCCCGCCCGTGGAACAGGCGCAGCAGGACGCCGTGGCGCTGGGCCGTGTCCCGCAGGCCCCGCTGGGCCCGGTGGATCTCCCACTGCGACGTCGTGATGCCGGTCTGCTTGTTCGAGTCGGAGTAGCCGAGCATCACCTCCTGGACATCGCCCCGGAGGTGGACCACCTCCCGATAGGGCGAATCGGCCAGCAGCCGCTCCAGGATGTCGCCCGCACCCCGCAGCTCGTCCACCGTCTCGAGGAGGGGGACGAAGCCGACCCGGGCCACGCCGGCGTGGATGTCCACCAGGCCCGCCTCCCGGGCCAGGACCACGGCGGCCAGCACGTCGTCGGCGCCCTTGGTCATGGAGACGATGTAGCTCTCCACCGCCTGGGCGCCGTAGCGATCGAGGGCGGCCCGCAGCGTGGTGAAGATGGCATAGGTCGTGGCGGCGGCGCCGGCCAGGGCCGGGTTGGGGCCGAAGAGGGGGCGGCGGCCGGCCAGCTCGGTGCTCAGCACCTTGGTCCGCTGGTCCCGGTCCAGCTCGGCATAGGGACGGTCGAGCTCGCCCAGCCGGTCCATGGCGGCCGCCAGCGCGGTGTGGTGGGCCGCGGCGTGCTCACGCACGTCCAGGGTGGCCAGCTGGAAGCCAAAGGTGGCCACCGCCCGCATGAGGCGGGCCAGAGAGCCCCCGGCCACGAGCTGGCCTCGGTTGGCCAGCAGCGAGGCCCGCATCAGTTCGAGGTCGGCCAGCAGGCCGGCCACGTCCTGGTACTCCCGGGCCCCACCGGGCGGGCGGCCCTCGGCCATCCGGGACCGAGTGTTACGGAGGCGCTGGCGGATGAACGAAGCCTTGAGCCGGTAGGGCTCTTCGGCGTTGAGCCGGCCCCACGCATGGACCACGTCGGGCAAGGCCTCAGCGTCAGCGGCCAGGCTCTCGGCCAGCTCCGGCGACATGCCGGCGATGGTGGTGGACGAGCTCAGCTCGGTGACCAACCAGTCCACGTACCAGAGCAGCACCGCGAAGCCGAACTCGTGTTGCTGGGCCAGCACGTCCATGGTCACCTGGGGCGTGACGTTGGGGTTGCCGTCCCGGTCGCCGCCCACCCAGGTGCCGAAGCGGAGGGGGCTGCTCGTGGCCGGCACGGCGGCCTCGATGCGACCCAGTTCAGCCACGTAGCGCTCCACCACGGCCGGGGCCACGTTCCGGGCCAGGTCGTCGAGGTAGTAGGCGACGGTGCCGGCCTCCTCGACCGGCGTGGGCCGTACCCGCCGCAGCTCGTCGGTCTGCCACAGGACGTCGACGATCTCGGCCAGGCGCTGGTCGATGGCGGGTTGGTCCACCGGTGCAGCGCGGCTGCGCTGCTCCAGCAGCTCTCCCACCCGGCGCAGCTTGGTGAGCACGGAGCGGCGGGCCACCTCGGTGGGGTGGGCGGTGAACACCGGTCGCAGCTCGATGCAGTCCAGGACCCGGCACAGCTCGGCCACCGCCTCGGGGTCGGCGGCCACCCTGGCCACCGTCTGCTGGACGGCGCTGCCATGGGCGGCCCGCTGCTCCTCGAGGCCGGCGGCCCGGTGCACCTGCTCGGCGGTGTTGGCCAGGTGGAAGTAGGTCGTGAAAGCGCGGGCCAGGGAGATGGCCGTCTCCAGGTCGGTGCGCCCCAGCACCCCGGCCAGCTCGTCGGCGGCGGCCCCCACCCGGCCCTGGCGGCTCAGCTCGCGGACCTGCTCCACCAGGTCGAACAGCTCCGGGCCCACCTGGCGGACGAGCGTCTCGCCGAGCAGGGTGCCGAGCAGGCGGATGTCGGACCGCAGGGGGGCGTCGTTCATCTCGTCCGGCACGGCGGCAGTCTCGCAGGCCCCGCCGTCGGCCAGCCCGGACGGCGACAGCTGCCTTCAGCTCTCCCCCGCCGCCCGGCGGCCTTTCTGGAGGGCTCGGACGGTGTCGATGGTGTCGGCTTCGCCGGGGCCCTTGTCGCCCCGGTAGCGGCGCACCCGTGCGAACCGCAGCGCCACGCCGCCGGCATAGCGGGTGGACGACTGCACGCCGTCGAGGGCGATCTCCACCACCAGGGGCGGGTCGATGTCGACCACGTGCCCGCGCCGGCCCGCCTCCCGGGCCAGGAACTCGGCCGTCTGCCACCGGAGGAGCTCGTCGGTCAGACCCTTGAAGGTCTTGCCGACCATGACCCAGCCGCCAGCCGGGTCACGAGCGCCCAAATGCAGGTTGGACAGCCAGCCCCGCCGCCGCCCGCTGCCCCACTCGGCCCCCAGCACCACCAGGTCCAGGGTGTGGACCGGTTTCACCTTGCGCCACGCCGCGCCCCGTCGGCCCGCCTCGTAGCGCGACCCGGCCGCCTTCACCATCACGCCCTCGTGGCCCTCGGACAGGGCGGCGGCCTCGAAGGCGGCGGCCTCGTCCGGGTCGTCGGTCACCACCGCTGTCACGCGGGGCGCCTTCGTGCGGTCGAGGGCGTCCGCCCGCTCCAGGAGGGGCCGGTCCAGCAGATCCACGCCGTCGAGGTGGAGGCAGTCGAAGAACCACACCCCGAGGGTGGACGGCCCAGGGGGCGCGGTGCGGCGCCCGAAGGTGCTCATGGTGTCCTGGAAGGCGTCGGGACCCTCGTCGCTCACGCCCAGCACCTCGCCGTCGAGGACCACGGCCTCCACGGGGAGGTTCCGGACGAGCTCCACCACGGCCGGCAAGCGGGCGGTGACGTCGTTGAGGTTACGGGTGTAGAGGCGCACCTCGTCGCCCAGCCGGTGGGCCTGGATGCGGGCCCCATCCAGCTTCCACTCCACCGACGCGGTGCCGAGGGCGGCCACGGCGGCGGCGGCGGCCTCGGCGGTGGAGGCCAGCATGGGCAGGACGGGCCGGAGCACCTCGAGGCCCACCGCCGCCAGCCCGTCCGCTCCGGCGGTGAGGGCCAGGCCCGCCACCCGGGCCAGGTCGCCCGAGAGCATGGCCGCCCGCCGGACCGCGGCAAGGTCGGCGCCGGAGGCCCGGGCCACGGCGTCGGTCATCACGCCGTCCAGAGCCCCCTGGCGCAGCTCACCGATGAGCAGGCGGCGCACGAAGTCAGCCTCGCCGGCGGTGGCCCGGCCCAGCAGGCCGGCCAGGAGCTGGTGGCGGGCCGCCGCCGAACCGGGCCCGGCGAGGGCCCGGAGGGTGGCCACCGTGGCGTCCAGCTCCAGCACCTCGATGGAGGGCTCGGCCGCGGGCGGCGGCTCGACGGACCGGAGGGTGGCCCACCCCACGCCGATCTTGCCCTGCCTGGGGCGGCCGGTGAGGAAGGCGACGGTCGGCTCCACCTCCTCGGGCGCCAGTTGCGTCAGGAGGGCGGCCAGGGCGGCCACCTTGGCGGAGCGGGCCGGCGCGGCGGCCACGGCGCCCGACGTGCGCACCACCTCGGCCAGGAGCATCGGGCCAACCCTACGAGCGCCCTGGCCGGGCCCTCTGGAGGGCGGCACCCGCCCACTGGAGGAGCGGCGATGGGGCGGGGCCGATCTGGGTAGGAGGACGGCGATGGGACTCCACCGCATGGCCGACCGGCTGGGCCGCATCGAGGCCCTGGACCGGCTGGCCGCCCCGCTGGACGCGCTGGCCCAGCGCGCCATCCCCAAGGGCCGGGTCAAGGACGTGCTGAGCGGCACCTGGCTGGGCCACGCGCTGCACCCAATGCTCACCGACATCCCCATCGGCTCGTTCACCAGCGCGTCGGTGCTCGACCTGCTCGGCGGCCGCCGGGCCCAGCCGGCCGCCGACGGCCTGGTGGGCCTCGGCCTGGTGTCGGCCGTCCCTACCGCCGCCGCCGGCCTCTCCGATTGGTCCGACACCTACGGTCCCGACAAGCGGGTCGGCGTCGCGCACGCCGTGGCGAACCTGATCGGGCTGGCCCTGTACGGCGCCTCGCTAGTGGCCCGCATCCGGGGCCGGCGTGGGGCCGGCACCACACTCGGGCTGGCGGCGATGGGCGTCATGACAGCGGGCGGCTACCTGGGCGGCGACCTCAGCTACGCCCGGGGGGTGGGCGTCAACAACGCCTTCTGGCAGCACGCGCCCGAGGACTGGGCCCCGGTGCTGGACGAAGCCGCCCTGCCCGAGGGCAAGCCGGTGAAGGCCGAGGCAAGCGGGACCGGCGTCCTGCTCTACCGCACCACCGAGCGCATCCTCGCCATCAGCAGCCGCTGCAGCCACGCCGGGGGGCCGCTCCACGACGGCTCGGTTGACCCGGCCACGAACTGCGTCACCTGTCCCTGGCACCAGAGCGTGTTCCGCCTGGAGGACGGCTCGGTGGTACACGGGCCGGCCACGGTCCCCCAGACCGGCTACGAGGCCCGGGCCCGAGGCGGCAAGGTGGAGGTGCGGGCTCGGAGCTAGCTAGCGGCGCCGGGCCATGGCCTGGAGGCGGTCGACCAGCTCCTTCAACTCGGGGGTCAGCTGTGCCTCGCCGCAGGTGAGCTGGTAGCGCTCGCCGCCCCGCTCCACGGTGAGGTCGTACTGGAACCGGTCGGCCCCACCGCCGCGGGGCTGGGGGGCCGGGTCGGCGGTGAAGTCGACCCGGTCCAACAGCTGCTCTAGCTCGGCCGCCTCGTCCTCAGCCAGCTCGCTGGTGTCGATGTCCTTCGACAGCGTGACGCCGCCGAAGCCCCCGCTGCGCTGGAAGTTGACGCGTGTGGCCTTGTCGCCCACGCCCCGACCCTAAGCCTGCAGGCCGACGCTGCGCCATCCCTCCTTGACGGCGCGGGCCTCCTCGCTGGTGTCGCCATAGAGGCGCTTGGCCTGCCGCACCGTGGCCTTGGCGAAGGTGGTGAAGCGGGACGACTGGCTCAGCCGGGGGTCACGTAGGGCCTCGTACCAGATCCGGCCGGCCCGCTCCCAGGCGAAGCCCCCCAGCGCCACCGCGATCAGGTAGAAGGCATGGTTGGGGATCCCGGAGTTGATGTGGACGCCGCCATTGTCCTGGGTGGTCTGGACGTAGTCCTTCATGTGGGCCGGCTGCGGGTCCTTGCCCAGCACGTCGTCGTCGTAGGCGGTGCCCGGCGCCTTCATGGAGCGCAGGGCGGTGCCCTCGACGTCGGGGCCGAGGAGGTCGGCGCCGATGAGCCAGTCGGCGTCGTCGGCCTTGTGCTGGAGGTGGTGCTGCTTCACCAGGCTGCCCATCACGTCGGACATGGACTCGTTGAGGGCGCCGGACTGGTTGAAGTAGAGGAGCCCGGCCTCGTCCTCGGTGACGCCGTGGGCCAGCTCGTGGCCGATGACGTCGAGCGACTTGGTGAAGCGCACGAACAGCGATCCGTCGCCGTCGCCGAAGACCATGCGCTGGCCGTCCCAGAAGGCGTTGTCGTAGTTGAGGCCGTAGTGAACGGTGGCGTCCAGTGGCATGGCCTCGTCGTCGATGGAGTCGCGGTCGAAGATGTCGCCGAAGAAGGTGTAGGTGGCGCCCAGGCCGTCGTAGGCCTCGTCCACCGCCTCGTCGCCGGTGGCGGCGTCATCCTCCTGGCGCACGATCTTGCCGGACAGGTTCTCCTTGTTCTCTGCGTCGCGGATCGTCCGCTGGGGCTGGCCCCCGCCGCCGGCGCTCATCACGTCGGACCGGCGGCGACCGCCCCGCTGGACCCGGCCGGCGTTGGCGATGCGCGCCGCCCGCAGCGAGTAGTCGCTGGCCATGGTCTGCAGGGCCCACTCCCGCTGGGCGTCGGTGCCGCGGCGGGCGATCTGGTCCAGCACGATGGGCGGGACGATGCAGTGGATGGAGTGGTAGTGCCTGCTCATGGGGCGCTCCCTTTCTCGTCGGCGGCTCTGGCGCCGGCCGCACCGGGGGCTCGGTCGTGCGGACACGATCGGTTGACATGACCCCCCGGCCCCGACGCCGGGGCGTCGCAGCTCGTGTTCGCGCCAAGCATGTCACTTCCTCCGAAGCGACGGAAGAGGAAATATTCGTCGGTTCGGCCAGGCTGGCGTGCATCGATGAGTTCGGCCCGGATCCCACGTCTGCACTCCGGGACCGCACCGCGCCCTGCGGTGCGGGCACACAGGAGAAGTGCCCGTGAGCCTCGCGGTAGTCTCTCGACCGGTGACCGTCCGCACTGAGGCGCTCGAGCGCCCCGAGGCCCGCCAGGAGGACCTGGAGCAGTACCGCCGGGAGCTCACCGGCTACTGCTACCGGATGCTCGGATCCACCTTCGAGGCGGAGGACGCCGTCCAGGACACCATGGTGCGGGCCTGGAAGGGGATCGACGGCTTCGAGAGACGGGCCGCCCTGCGGTCGTGGCTCTACCGCATCGCCACCAACGTCTGCCTCGACATGCTGCGGGGCCGCCGGCGCCGGGCCCGTCCCATGGAGATGGGGCCGGCCGGGACGGTGGAGTCCTTCACCGGTGCCACCCTTCCCGAGCACGCGTGGGTCACGCCCATTCCCGACAACCGGGTCCTCCCCGAGGACGGTGACCCGGCCGAGCTGGCCGCCACCCGGGACACCATCCGGCTGGCCTTCGTCACCGCCCTCCAGCACCTGCCGGCCCGCCAGCGGGCCGTGTTGCTGCTGCGGGAGGTGCTGCGATGGCAGGCCACCGAGGTTGCCGAGCTGCTCGACACCACAGTTGCGTCGGTGAACAGCGCCCTCCAGCGGGCCCGAGCCACCCTGGCCTCCAAGGACCTCCAGGCCGCCGACCCGAGGGTCGACGACCCGGAGCAGCAGGCCCTGCTGGCCCGCTACGTGGAGGCCTTCGAGCGCTACGACATCTCGTCCCTGGTGTCGTTGCTCCACGAGGACGCGGTCATGTCCATGCCGCCCTACGACTTCTGGCTCCAGGGCCGCGACGAGATGGGGCGCTGGTTCGTCGGCCCCGGGCACGGCTGCGAGGGATCTCGCCTGGTGGCCACCCTGGGCGCCAGCGGGTCGGCCGCCTTCGGCTCCTACCGGCGTGACCCGCACGGCGGGCACAGCCCCTGGGCCCTCCAGGTCATCGAGGTCTCAGGCAACCGGATCGTCGGCCACCACAACTTCCTCGACACCGACCTCTTCGCCACCTTCGGCCTCCCGGAGCGCCTCGACCCCTGAGCCGGCCGTCGCGCCGGGGCAACCAGGCAGGACGCCGTCCAGGCCCACCAATGCGAGGAGCTCAGCCAGTTGGGGCGCGAGCCGGCGCAGTCGGGTGGTGCAGCCGTGGCGGCCGGCGGCAAGGCGCAGCCGGGCCAGCCGGTCCACCACGGCCAGGGTGGGTGGCCCCTCGGCCGGCAGCGGCCAGCTGGAGATCTCCACGCCGTCGCGGAGGAGCACCACCGTCGCCAGGTCCTCTCGTCGGGGCACCTTCCTTGGACGACCCAGCGCGGCGCGAGTCATCGCGCCCGGCCGGCCCGTGTGGCCCTACGGGGTGGCGCCTCCGGCAAAGGCGTGCGAGGCCCGCACCAGGCCCTCCACCACCGCTCGCTCGGTGTCGTCACGCGGGGCATAGACCATCACCGCGTTGGCGGGGATGAGCCCCCGCTTGGCCACGGGGTGCTGCTCGGCCCATCCGGCCTCGATGGCCTCGTCGGCCAGCGCGGGCGGCAGCATCATGTGGAGGCTCTGGTCGGGTTCGGGGTGGAGGTGGGCGAACTCCCTCCCGATCATGAACGCCTCCGGCGGGCCGGAGCCCTCGTCGGTCAGCCAGAGGGCGCGAGCGCCTGGGACGGAGATCTGGCTGGGCTGCTCCACGACGCCAGGGAGGGCGAAGACGGCTGCGGCCAGGCGTTCGCGCTGGGCGGGGTCAGTGGGTTGCTGATCCAGTTGGGTGTGAGGATTGGTGGGCGTGGTGCTGGGCGGTGGGCCAAGGCGATGCGGCAGGGGCATGGGCATGGGCATGGGCATGGGCCATGATGCTCGCTGGTGGGCCCCGACCTGAAGGGCGCATCGGCTGTGGCGGTGCGCCACGTCGAGGCGGCCGGTCACCAGATCACGTACCGCATCCACCTGAGGGGTTCGGGCTCGGGGACTGGGCGGGCGCCCCGCCGCCTTCATCTCCAAGCTCGAGATAGCCGACGACGTCACCATCCTTGAGGACGGCGAGCAGCGGCGCATCCCCCTCGGCATCGCCCACGGCCCAGCCGTCACCCAGGTCCACCCGGACGGGCCGGCCCCAATCGACCACAGGCCCGGCCACCGGAGGCGCGACGGTGGTGGGCGGGCTTTCCTTCGACGGCGAGCGGTTGTCATCCGCCGCCCGGGTGCCGAGACCTACGACGATTGCCCCGCAAGCACTAGCTAGCTAGGGAGCGCCGGTTTGTTCCCGGCTCGCCGAGCCGGCTCAGCGGACCAGGCTCTCCTCCAGGTCCAGGTCGGCGTCGTCGGGAACGGGGTCGGCATGACCCTCCACGTCGACGTTGGGGAGTACCCGGTCGAGCCATCTCGGCAGCCACCAGTTGCGGTCGCCGAGGAGCTCCATGGTGGCCGGCACCAGCAGCAGGCGGACGATGGTGGCGTCGAGCAGGATCGACGTGGCCAGCCCTGTGCCCATCAGCTTGACCACCCGGTCGTTCTCCAGGATGAAGCTGCCGAAGACGACCACCATGATGGCCGCTGCGGCCGTGATCACCTTGGCGGTGGCGGCCAGGCCGTCGGCGACCGAGGTCCGGCTATCGCCGCTGCGGCGCCACTCCTCCCGCACCCGGGAGAGCAGGAACACCTCATAGTCCATGGACAGCCCGAACACGATGGCGAACAGCATCATGGGGGCCCACGGCTCGACGGGCGCCGGCTCGACCCCGGTGATGTCGCTCAGCCAGCCCCACTGGAAGAGCGCCACCACGATGCCGTAGGCGGCGCCGATGGACAGCAGGTTCATCACCACCGCCTTGAGCGGCACCAGCACCGAGCGGAACACGACCATCAGCAGGAGGAACGAGAGGAACAGCACGACCCCGAAGAAGTACGGGAGCCGGGACGAGAGGTAGTCGGAGAAGTCGACGTTCACCGCCACCGTGCCGGTGATGGCCACGTCGGTGCTCAGCGCCTGCTCCACCGGTGGCAGCACGTCGTCACGGAGCCGGTCGACCAGCTCGGTCGTGGCCTCTTCCTGCGGCCCGTTGGTCGGCACCAGGTTCCACACCGCCGCGGTGGGGTTGTCCGGGTTGTCAGGCGTGGGCAGCGACACGAAGGCCACGCCCGGGTCGGCGGCCAGGGCCCGGTTGACCGCCTCCAGCTGGGCCGGGCCCGTGCCATCGGGAAGTGAGGCGACGAGGAGGAGCGGTCCGTTGAAACCAGGCCCGAAGCCCTCCACGAGCAGGTTGTAGGCCTTCTTGGTGCTGGTGTCGTCGGCGTAGTTGCTCTCGTCGGAGAACCCGAGGCGAAGTCCGAGCACAGGGGTGGCCAGCAGCAGGAGGGCGGCCGCGCCGGCGATGGTGGCCGTCCAGGGGTGATGCTGGATGACCCGGCTCCACCGGTAGGCCACAGTCTCTTGGCGCGGCTTGGTGCGGTGGTGGACCTCCCGCTTGAGGGCGGGAATGTACGAGCCGGCGATGAGCACGATGGCGGCCAGTGGCAGGCCGATGGCGAAGGGCGCGATCTTCAGCCCGAGGCCGACGAGCGACACGGCCACGATGGCCACCGCCACCAGGCCCCGCCACCGCGTCCGCTCTATGCGCTGACCGGCGAAGCCCAGCAAGGCCGGGAGCAAGGTCAGCGAGGCGATCACGGTGACGGCCACAACCGCGGCGGCGCCCACGGCGAGACCCTGGACGAAGCTCACGCCCATGAGCAGCATGCCGAGCAGCGAGATGACCACGGTGGTGCCGGCGAACAGGACCGAGCGGCCGGCGGTGTCGAGGGCGATGGTGACCGACTCGGCGACGGTATGCCCGCCGTGGAGCTGCTCCCGGTACCGGGTCACGATGAGCAGGGCGTAGTCGATGCCCACGCCCAGGCCGATCATGATCCCGAGGAAGGTGGCGAAGTCGGGGATGGTGAGCACGTTGCTGAGGAGGGTGACCAGCGTGGTGCCAATGCCGATGCCGAACAGGGCCACGCCCACCGGCAGGCCCATGGCCAGCACCGAGCCGAAGGCAACGATGAGGATCACGATGGCGAAGGCCAGGCCGAGGACCTCGGACGACGGCTCCTCGAAGGCGGCGAAGATGAAGCCGCCCAGCTCGATCTGGAGCCCGTCCACGTCGGGCATCGCGTCGCGGATCTCGTCGCCGATCTCGGTAGCCCGGTCGAAGTCGATGTCGTCGGGCAACTCGACGTTGGCGAAGCCGATCCTCCCCTCTTCCGAGCCTCGGGCGGAGATCTGACGGGCGCCCTCCTCCGAGTAGGGGCTGACGACCCGAGTGACGTCCTCGATACCGGCCACGTGGTCGAACAGCTCCTGCATCTCGGCGCGGACGGTGGGGTCGTTCACGCCTTGCTCAGCGCGGAACACGATGGTGCCCACTTGGCCGGTGCCCTGGCCACCGAACCTCTGATCGAGGATGTCGAAGCCCCGCTTGGACTCCACGTCCGGGAGGCTGAACTCGTCACGGAACCCGGCGCCGACCGCCCCGGAAAGGCTGAACATGATCACGAGCGCGCCCAACCAGAGTCCGAGGACCCGCTTGCGGCGGTGGTAGCAGAACGCGCCCAACCGGGCGAAGTACGACCTGGCCACAGGCCGGGCCGGGCCTTGTCCGGTGTCGACGGTCATGGACTGCTCCCTTCCGCGGGTTGCCACGGGTCAGACGTGGTGTCGCCTGCAAAACTCATCGATTCTGCTTCGTCCCGGGCAGCTATGCCGAACCATTGGCCGGTCCCACCCCACCACCACGTCATCCGGGCCCGGGTGACGGGGCCCGGGGCCCGGGGCCTACCATCGAACGCGTGGCCGGGCCGATCACTGCGCCCTCAGCGCGCTGATGAACCCATGAGTGGCCCAGTGTCGGCCACCGACGCCCCCCCACAGCGCGGTGGACCGTCCCGCCGCCTGCGAGGTGGAGATCATCGAAGGGCGGACGGCGCAGGTCGGAGCGTTCATGGTGCGGCGTGTGCTGCCCCGACGGCCACGGCGGACTGTGGGCGCCTGGTGCTTCGTGGACCACATGGGGCCGGCCGCACTCAGCGACGATGCCGGCCTCGGTATCGGGCCGCGTCCCCACATCGGGCTCCAGACCGTGACCTGGTTGCTTCGCGGCGAGGTGCTGCACCGCGACAGCCTGGGCTCGGAGCTGGTGATCCGCCCGGGACAGCTCAACCTGATGACCGCCGGCCGCGGCGTGTCCCACGCGGAGGAAACGGCCGGCGTCTACCGGGGGGAGTTGCACGGCGTCCAGCTGTGGGTGGCCCAGCCGTCGGGAACGCGCGACGGGAAGCCTGCCTTCGAGCACCACGCCGAACTGCCCCTGGCCGACGTCGGTTCTGGCGTGGCGACGGTGCTCGTCGGTGAGTTCGCCGGCGTCTCCTCCATGGCGCGCCGCGACACCGAGCACATCGGAGTGGATCTCGACCTCCGGGCCGGTTCGGCGACCCTGCCGCTCGTCGGCGAGTTCGAGTACGCCCTCGTCGTGCTGGGCGGTGCCGTCACCGTCGGCGGCTGCCGGCTCGAACCAGGCCGGCTTGGCTACCTCGGCCTGGGACGGGACGAGCTCCAGCTCGATGTGGCCGCGCCGGCGCGCGGCCTGCTCCTCGGCGGAAAGCCCTTCCAGGAGCCCCTGTTGATGTGGTGGAACTACGTGGCCCGCGATCGTGACGAGATCACCGCCGCCCATCGGGACTGGATGGCCGGTGGCGTCCGCTTCGGTGAGGTGGCCTCGGCATTGCCGCGCGTCGTCACCGACGGGCCGGTCTGGGGGTGACGGTCCTGGGGTCCCGGGCGGGCTCGGGGCGGGACGCCTGTCAGGCCGGCGCTCGCCTCCCCGCCCAGATGTCCGTGCATCGCTCGCAGACCGAGGCCGGGATGATGCCCACTCGCATGAGGAGACTGAAGATCTTGCAGCCCACGCAGAAGCCGAGGGCCGCCTCCAGGAAGGCGAAGACGGCGATGAGGCCGAGCAGGACCTGAGCCAGGTCCCACCGGTCGACAACCAGAGCGAGGAACGCAGCGGCGATCGTCCCCACCGCCCCAATGCCCTGGGCGAAGCGCTTCGGCGGCCCCGGCACGGGGTGGGGCGAGACACCGAGGCGGGGCGTGATGACCCGGGTCACGAGCTGGCCGAGAGGACTCAGCGTGGGACCGGTTAGCAGTCGGGCGATGAAGCCGTAGGCGATCACAGCCGTGAACCAGCGAGCATCGAAGGCCAGCGTCCCGACGGCCATGGCCACCACGCCCGCCGCGACCAACCGGGCCGAGACCTCGTTCACCGGATCGGGGAACGAGAACAGCGCATCGAGGCGCGGCATGGATCGGGGAGAAGTCACCGGCACATAATCAGTATATCCGACGCTTTTAGTAGGGATTTAGGGGCACCACCGCCCCTTGGGGCACAGCCCGATCGGCGGCCGTCACCTGCAGGATGCCGGCGCCGCCCGGCTCGACGACCGCCGAGGTGTTGTCACACCCGCCGGCGCCCCGGGCCTGGTAGTTGACCTGGACAGCCCGGGGCACCACCCGCTCCCCCGCCACCGTCACCGCCTCGAGGCCCGACCAGCGGGCGATCACGGAAGGATGTTCACAGCGGGCGAATACCTCGGACCACACCATGGGGCGGACCAGTCGATCGCCGCCGGCCAGCAGGTGGCGCACCACCGTGGCCTCGCCCGTGGCGAGGTCGGTCACCTCGCCCTGCCATGACCCCGGTGATCCCGGCGTGGCGGACACCCGCAGGCGGTAGGGCCGTCCCGGCTGCCACGGGTAGTCGCGAGTGTTGGGGTCGCGAGGTGTGCTCGGCAGGGGTGAGTCGGTGCCCGCCAGCAGTCCGCCACCGGGGCGGTAGCCACCCCAGTTCACCGCCCCGAAGTCGGGGTGACGGCGGTTCCACTGCAGCCCCACATGGGCACCGCCCCGGTCGGCAAGGCCGTCCAGGAACGACACCTGCAGTGCCCAGAAGTACAGCCTGTCGACGACGGGCGGCACCACGACCTCCAGCTGAGCCGCCACTTCTACGAGCATCTCGGAAGGCGGCAGCATCCACGTCAGGTGGAACGACGACGCCCCGTTGCCCGAGGGCGGATCACCCGAGGTGCGGGGGCGTGAGCGGAACAGCGGCGACACACCATTTGACCCTACTCGATCCATCAGGCTCGCTTGATGTATTGTGGGGCGGTGTGGAGGCCGCAATCTGCCCCACGCCGGGCATCCTGCCGTTGATCGCCGACCCCCACCGGTGGCAGCTGCTCACCGAGTTGGCGCGCAGCGACCGGCGCGTCGGTGAGCTCGCCGAACTGCTCGGCAAGCCACAGAACCTCGTCTCCTACCACCTTGCCGAGCTGCGCAACGCCGGGGTCGTCACCGCGAGGCGAAGCTCGGCCGACCGGCGCGACGTCTACTACCGAGCGGACCTGCTGCGGTGCCGCACCCTGCTGGCCGAAGCCGCTGGCGCGCTCCATCCCGGCCTCCTCCTCGCGCTCCCATCGGCCGCTCTCCCATCTCATCGAGGACGAGCCCCACGGGTGCTGTTCCTCTGCACCGGCAACAGCGCTCGGTCGCAGATCGCCGAGGCCCTCCTCGTGCACCGTTCGGAACGCACCATCGAAGCCCGCAGTGCCGGCAGCCATCCCGAGCCCCTGCACGCCAACGCGCTGCGGGTGATGTTGGAGCGGGGGATCGACATGACCGGCAACAGCACCAAGCACCTCCGGCGCTTCGAACTGATGCGCTTCGACCGGGTGATCACGCTCTGCGACAAGGTCCGGGAGATCTGCCCGGAGTTTGCCGGCGCGCCGGCGACCGCCCACTGGAGCATCGCCGACCCCGCCGCCCACGGCGGCGACGACGCGACCTATCCACGGTTCCAATCCGTCGCCGACGAGCTCGAGGCGCGCGTCGACCTCCTGATCGCCGACCTCTCGGCTCGAACACCCGAAGGGACGTGCCATGCCCGCTGACACCATCGTCCACGTCAGGTACCTCGTCGACGACGTGGCCGGCGCCATCGACTTTTACACGAAGCACTCCGGCTTCACGGCCCGCTCGGCCACCCTTCCCGCCTTCGCCGATGTCGTCCGCGGCAACCTTCGAACTGCTGCTCTCCGGCCCGAAAAGCTCGGCCGGCTTCAAGCCGAATGACGTCATCGACCTGACCATTGAACCCGCCGACACCGGCAGGGTTGCCTCGGTGTATCGAGGCTGATCCGAGGAGCGAGGTCCGACGCGTCACCCAGTGCTACCGGTCGACCCGTGGCCGCGGATGGCCTCACCTCCCAGGTACGAATCCGAAGGCGCCCGCCCATTCGTCGCTCGTCAAGGCGAAGTCGACGACGTCGCCCGCCTGTCGATCAGTCCGCCCATCGGACTGCTGTCCTTGTCTGCCACCGCTGCCTCCTGGTCGCCGGGATAGGGAAGTCAGGGAGGCAAGCCGGTGGCCGCGCGCGAACTTCCCGTCCGTTCGGGCGAGTTCTGGGATCTGTCAGTTGGCCAGCTGGGATGCAAAGCGACGCAAGCGCATCGTGGCCAGCGCATCTTCGTCTCGATCCCGGAGTTGCCGCAGCGATGCCTTCATCAGGCGAGCGAGGTCGGCTTCGCCGCTGCACTCCCAGCACTCGCGCAGGTGTGCGGCGA
>JBOGHQ010000043.1:0-5724 GCA_050744785.1 Acidimicrobiales bacterium
CCCCCGCACCCCCCAGGGCCGTCAGCCGGGGGGGCCGCCTGCGGCGGCGGCGGCCGGCTGCCCGTCTGGCTGCGCCGCGGCTGCATGGGGGCGGTGGGGCCCGTGACCACGCCGCCCGAGACCGTTGCGGCCCCCGGGCCCGGCGCCTCGGGGGGCAGTGCCACGGACGGTCTGGCCTCAGACCTGGCCCGTGCCTCGCTGGCCCTGGCCCGGCGGTTCTACGCCGGCGGCACCATGTGGTGCTCCTCGCCGATGTGGCCGTACCACGCCCACCACATCGCGGTCGAGTTCGTGCACCCTGTGATCATGGGCAAGCGGGCCCTGCCGGCGGTCACCGTCCCTCCCGACGAGGACCTGCTGGCCACGCTGCGCACCACGGCGCGCCCTGGCGACATCATCGTGGGGGTCGCCCCGGCCGACGACCCGGCGGTGGCGGCCGTGATGCGCCGGGGCGACGCCTGGGGCGTCGAGACGGTGTGGATCGGGGCCGGGCCCCGCCCGCCCGCCGGCGCCGCCAAGCACGTGCTGTGGCTCGACACCGAGGATCCGCTGGAGGCCTCCGAGCAGTTCGTGCGGGTGTACCACCTGCTGTGGGAGCTGGCCCACGTCTGCTTCGAGCACCGGGGGCTCCTGAAACCCGACCTGTGCCTCGACGACGTGTGCATCACCTGCTCCGACGAGGGCCGCCCGGCCGAGGTCCTGGCCGTGGTGGGCGACGAGGCGCTGGTGCGCACGGCCGAGGGACGAGAGACGGTCGACACCTCGATCATCGATCCGCCCTCCCCCGGCGACCTCCTCCTGGTCCACGCCGGCACCGCCATCGGTGCCCTGGACCAGGCCGGATGGGAGACGGCACCGGGCGGGGGTGGGCACCCCGCGAAGCGGCGAGCGAGCCGAAGCGACGCGGAGGCGAGACCAGCCGCCTCGGGGAGGAGGCCGGAGTTGGGGCCCCGGCCGGGGAGAGAGCAATGAGCGAGGCCACTGGGTTCCTCTACCCGTTCATCGAGAACGAGGAGACCGACGCCGTCGCCCTGCTGGCCGACCTGGCCGCGTCGGCAGAGGGCAAGTGGCGCCAGAGCACTGACCTCCGCACCGCCACCCTGGCCGCCCTCGACGGCCAGGTACGGGCCGCCGGGGCGGCCATGGCGGAGCGGGTCCTGGCCGGAGGCCAGGTCTTCACCATGGGCAACGGTGGCAGCGCCACCGACGCCGAGGCCTTCGCCCGGCTCTGCACCCGGCCGCCGCACGGCATCCCTGTGGCGGCTCGCTCGCTGGTGGTCGACCAGGCCGTGCTCACCGCGCTGTCGAACGACATCTCCTTCGAGGTGGTGTTCTCCCGGCAGCTCATCGCCTTCGCGCGGGAGCACGACGTGGTGATCGGGTTCTCCACCAGCGGGAACTCCGACAACTTGATGATGGCCTACGCCGAGGCGCGCAAGCGCCGGCTGCTCACCGTCGGCCTGGCCGGCTACGACGGTGGCCGCATGGGGGCCAGCGAGGACGTGGCGCACTGCCTCACGGTGCGCTCCGACAGCGTCCACCGCATCCAGGAATCGCAGTCGGCCGTCGCCCACGTCCTGTGGGAAGCCATGCAGACCGAGCTCCGACAGAAAGGGGCAGCAGCGTGAGGTTCGTCGACGAGTACCGGGACCCCGCCGCGGCGCGGGTGGCACTCGAGCAGATCAACGCCCTGGCCGGCACCGAGCGGCACCTCAAGTTCATGGAGGTCTGCGGCGGCCACACCCACACCATCTACAAGCACGGGATCGAGAACATCCTCCCGGACAACGTGGAGCTGGTGCACGGCCCTGGCTGCCCGGTGTGCGTCATCCCCATGGGGCGGGTCGACGACGCCATCGCCATCGCCAAGACGCCCGGGATCACCTTCACCTCCTTCGGCGACATGATGCGGGTGCCGGGGAGCGACGGGAACCTGCTCGACGCCAAGGCCAAGGGCGCCGACGTGCGGATGGTGTACTCCCCGCTCGACGCCCTCCGCATCGCCCGAGACAACCCGGAGCGCGAGGTCGTCTTCTTCGCCATCGGGTTCGAGACCACGGCCCCGTCCACCGCCATCACCCTGCTGAAGGCCCGGGCCGCCGGCATCACCAACTTCAGCGTGTTCTGCAACCACGTCCTGATCGTCCCGCCGGTGCGGGCCATCCTCGACTCACCCGACCTGCGCCTCGACGGCTTCATCGGCCCGGGCCACGTCAGCACGGTGATCGGGAACCGGCCCTACCGGTTCGTCCCGGCCGACTACCACCTGCCCCTGGTCACCGCCGGGTTCGAGCCCCTCGACCTGCTCCAGGCCATCGTGATGCTGCTCAGCCAGGTCCGCGACGGCCGGTGCGAGGTGGAGAACCAGTACACCCGCGCCGTGCGCGACGAGGGCAACCTCAAGGCCCTCCAGATCATGAGCGAGGTGTTCCAGATCCGGCCCCACTTCGAGTGGCGCGGCCTCGGCTTCATCTCCCAGAGCGCCCTCAAGCTGAACGACGCGTTCGCCCCGTGGGACGCCGAGCTGCGCTTCTCCGTCCCCGGCGTGCGGGTGGCCGACCCCAAGGCGTGCCAGTGCGGCGAGGTGCTGAAGGGCGTCATCAAGCCCTGGGACTGCAAGGTGTTCGGCACCGCCTGCACGCCCGAGACGCCCATCGGCACCTGCATGGTGTCCTCCGAGGGCGCCTGTGCCGCCTATTACAACTACGGCCGGTTCACCAAGGCGGCGCGGATCCCGGTCCGCTCGGCATGAGCCAGGCCGGCGGCAGCTCGGACGGCAACGAGCCGCCCGAGGGCGAGGAGAAGCCGCAGGACGACGCCTTCTCGTCCGAGCCGTCGCGGTCGGCCTCGGGCCCGACCCACGAGGAGATCGTCCTCGATCGCATCGAGGCCTTCCGGCGCCGCCGCCCCCGCCTGCTCGACACCGCCGTCAACACCGCCCACGGCGCGGGGGGAAAGGCCTCGGCCGCCCTCATGGACGCGGTCTTCCTCGAGGCCTTCCGCAACGAGACGCTCGAGCCCCTCGGGGACTCGGCCGTCCTGCTCCTCCCCTCGGGTGAGCGGTTGGCCTTCAGCACCGACTCCTTCGTGGTGAAGCCCCGGCGCTTCCCGGGTGGATCGGTGGGCCACCTGGCCGTCCACGGGACCGTGAACGACCTGGCCATGGCCGGAGCCCGGCCGCTGTGGATCTCGGCCGCCTTCGTGCTGGAGGAGGGTCTCGAGATCGCCGAGCTCAAGGAGATCGTGGCCGACATGGCCGAGGCGGCGGCCGTGGCGGGCGTGCAGATCGTCACGGGCGACACCAAGGTGGTCAACAGGGGCGCGGCCGACGGCGTCTACATCACCACCGCCGGCGTGGGCATCATTCCGGCCGGCCTGCAGCTGAGCGCCAAGAGCGTGCGCACCGGCGACAAGGTCATCGTGTCCGGCTACATCGGCGACCACGGCGTGGCCGTCATGCTGGCCCGCGGCGAGCTGGGGATCTCCGCGGACGTGTCGTCGGACACCGCGCCGCTGGGGGGCCTGGTGCAGGAGCTCCTGGCGGCCGCACCCAGCACCCGGTGGCTGCGCGACCCCACCCGGGGCGGCGTGGCCACGGTGTGCAACGAGCTGGCCCGGGCCGCCGAGCTGCACGTGTCGCTGAACGAGTCGGCCCTCCCGGTGCGCAACGCCGTGAACGGGGCCTGCGAGATCCTCGGCATCGACGCCCTCTACGTCGCCAACGAGGGGAAGCTGGTGGCGGTGGTGCCGGCGGAGGAGTCCGACGCCGCCCTGGCCGCCCTGAGAGCCAACCCCCTCGGTGCGCACGCCGCCGTGATCGGCGAGGTCGCCGAGGACCCGCCCGGCGTGGTGATCATCAACACCCACTTCGGCGGCACCCGGATCGTCGACATGCTGGTGGGCGACCCGCTGCCGAGGATCTGCTGACCGGCAGTCAGCTATGACTGAGCGCCGGCGCCTCCGGGTGCGGGGCACCGTGCAGGGCGTGGGCTTCCGGCCCTTCGTGTACCGCACCGCGGTGGAGCTGGGGCTGGACGGCTCGGTGTGGAACGACAGCGAGGGCGTGCTGGTAGAGGCGGAGGGCCCGCCCGACCGGCTCGACGAGCTGGGCCGCCGCTTGGCCGAGGAGGCCCCGCCCCTCGCCGCGGTGGCCTCGGTGGAGGTCAGCAACCTGCCCGCCGCGGGTGGCAACGGCGGCTTCCGCATCGTGGAGAGCGAGGCCAACGCCGCTCCCGCCGTCGCCGTGAGCGTGGACGCCGCAACCTGCGGCCCCTGCCTGGCCGAGCTCCACGACCCGGCCGACCGCCGCTACCAGTACCCGTTCATCAACTGCACCAACTGCGGGCCCAGGTACACGATCATCCGCTCCATCCCCTACGACCGGGCGGCCACCACCATGGCCGGGTTCACCATGTGCGACGCCTGCCGGGCCGAGTACGAGAGCCCGGCCGACCGGCGCTTCCACGCCGAGCCCAACGCCTGCCCGTGGTGCGGGCCCAGGCTCCGCTTCCTCACGCCGGACGGCGCGGTGGTGGTCGAGGCGGGCGCCGCCCTCGACCGGGCGGTGGCCGAACTGGACGCGGGTCGCATCCTGGCCGTGAAGGGCCTCGGCGGCTGGCACCTGGCCGTGGTGGCCGCCGACGAGGCGGCCGTGGCCGAGCTGCGCCGCCGCAAGGCCAGGGACGACAAGCCCTTCGCCGTGATGGTGCCCGACCTGGCCGCGGCCGAGCAGCTGTGCGAGCTCTCGGACGAGGGCCGGGCCGCCCTGTCGTCGCCCCGGCGGCCCATCGTGCTGGCCCCGCGCCGCCCGGGCGCTCCCGTGGCGGCCGGCGTGGCGCCCGGCCTGCCCGAGCTCGGAGTGATGCTGCCCTACACGCCGCTGCACGACCTGCTCCTCGGGGCGGTGGGCCGCCCGCTGGTGATGACCAGCGGCAACCTCAGCGACGAGCCCATCGCCCACGAGGACGACGACGCCTTGGCCCGCCTCGGTCCCATGACCGATGGCCTGCTCGGCCACGACCGCCCCATCCACATCCGCTGCGACGACTCGGTGGTCAGGGACTGTGTCCTTTCCCCGGCCGGGGGTCGGGGCGTGCAGATGGTGCGGCGGTCGCGGGGCTACGCCCCCGAGCCCATCGCCCTGCCCGTGCCGGTGCCACGGCCCGTGCTGGCGGTGGGCGCCGAGCTGAAGAGCACCATCACGGTGGCCAAGGGGTCGGGCGCGGTGGCCAGCCACCACATCGGCGACCTGGAGCACCTGCCCGCCTACCGCTCCTTCCTCCAGGCCGTCGACCACCTGTGCCACCTGGCCGGCGTCACACCGGAGGTGGTGGCCTACGACCTGCACCCCGAGTACCTGTCCACCAAGTTCGCCCTCGACCTCGACCTGCCTGCCGTGGGCGTGCAGCACCACCACGCCCACATCGCCTCGTGCCTGGTGGACCACGGCCGGGACGAGGAGGTCCTCGGCGTGGCCTTCGACGGCACCGGCTACGGCTGCGACCAGTCGCTGTGGGGCGGCGAGTTCCTGGTGGCGGGCCTGCGCGGGTTCCGGCGAGTGGGCCACCTGCCGCCGGTCCCGCTCCCGGGCGGAGCCAAGGCCATCAAGGAGCCCTGGCGGATGGGCATGGTGTGGGCCGACCGTGCCCTGGGCCGGCCCGAGGCCGAGCGCTTCGGCGCCGGGGCCGACGAGCGCTGGGAGCCGGTGCTGGCCCTGGCCGGGGC
>JBOGHQ010000044.1:0-8180 GCA_050744785.1 Acidimicrobiales bacterium
GTCTCGCCCGCCTCGGCGGCGGCCCCGTCCCGCTGGGCGGCCCGGTCACCGGCGTCGGCGGCCGCCCGGGTGGCGGTGGCCCGCAGGCTGCGGGCGTGCGCCCGCAGGTCGGCGAGGGCCACGCCGCTCTTGTAGGCGTCACTGGTCTTGAGGGCGTCGGCCTCCACCGCGATGGCGCCGGCCCGCTCCCTCACCTCCCGCCGCTCGGCGGCGGCGGCGATCGACTCGGCCTCCACCTCCTCCAGGGCGGCTCTGGCCTGGCGCTCGGCCCGGGTGACGTCGTCCCGCTTCGTCTCGGCGGCCCGCACCTTGCGAGCCTCGCCCACCACCACGGCCCGGGCGTAGTCGCGCTGGCGCTGGGCCAGCAGGCGCACCTGCTCCTGCTCGGCGGCCAGGGCGTCCAGCTCGGCCCTGCGCCGGTCGAGGCGCTCGAAGCCCTCGGCCACAGCGGCCACGTCGTGCTCGTCGAGCGGGGGCAGCGACTCCGACAGGGTGCCCGACAGCTTGGCCAGGTCGAGGTGCTGGGACAGCTTCTCCTTGCGCAGGGCCAGCAGGGCGGTGACCACCGAGGCGAAGCGGTCGGCCGAGAAGCCGGGGAACAGGGCCTCGCGCACCGCGGCCCGGTGCTCGTCGCCGTTGTGGTGGACCCGGCCGGCGTCGCCCAGGGCCTCGGCCAGGGCCTTGCGGGACAGCGGCGTGCGGTTGGCGTCGAGCAGGTGCAGGTCCCGGCCCACGCCCAGGGTGGTGGTGAACCAGTCGACGTCGGCCTTGCGGGTGGCCTGGGAGGCCCGGATGCGGGCGCCGGCGGTGAAGGTCTGGTCGCCCTTCATGAACTCGACCCAGGCGTAGCCGGTGCGGCTGGGCTCGTCGGTGGCGGTCATCACCCGGTCGAACAGCCCGCCCCTGGTCCTGGCGGCCGAGGTGAGCTTGTGCTGGCTGGGGTCGCCGTCGAGGAGCAGGGGTAGGAGCAGCTCCAGGGCCATCGACTTGCCCGACCCGTTGGGCCCCCGCAGCAGCAGGCGGCCCCGGTGGAAGGTGAAGGTCTCGTCCCAGTAGCGCCACAGGGCGATGAGGCCGGCCCGGGTGGGGCGCCACCGGGCCGGCGGCCCGGGCAGGGCGGTGACGTTCTCGTCGGGCGGCATGGAGAGGGTCACTCGATGACCTCCTGCTGGTCGAACAGGCGGGGCGGCGGGGCGGAGACGACGGGGTCGCCCACCCGGTAGCGGGCCAGGGCGGGCCGGGCCTCGACGGCGCCGTCGGGGTGGAGGCGGGCCAGGCCGAACGCGGCCAGCAGGTAGACGGCCTCCTCGGCCAGGCGCTCGGGGCGGCCCTCGTCCCGCCGGCCCCTGGCCCAGGACGGGAACCGGGCGAACACGTCATTGGTCTCGGCCTGCAGCTGGCGGGCGGTGAGGCGGCCCAGGTTCCGCCGGCCGAGGGTGTCGGTGGTGACCAGGCGGTCGGCCAGCAGCAGGGCCAGCTGGTGGGCGTTGCCCAGCGGGGCCGGGAAGTGGCGGTCGGTGGCCACGGCGTCGGGGTCGGCGGCCAGCAGCCCCTCGGCCCGCTCCTCCAACTCGAAGCCGGCCTCGGCCACCCGCTCCCGCAGCCACTTGCGCCCGCTGGGGGTGGCCAGGTAGTCGGCCTCGGGCGGGCTGAGTTCGTCGAGGTGGACCACGGGCTGGTCCAGCAGGCGGCGGGCCAGGCTGTGGCGGGCCCAGCGGTGGCGGGACTCGTCGAGGATGTCGGTGGGGGTGGCGTTGGTGGCGGTCCCCGTGCTCGTCGCCGGGTCGTGGGCGGCGTCGCCGTAGCGGGGCTCGGCCACCAGCCCGGCCATCGCCTCGTCGGCCGTGGTGCCCTCGGGCAGGGCGCTCGGGGCGGTGGCGCTGACGAGCAGGCGGTGGAGGCGGGCCGTGTCGGCGGTGAGGATGGCGTTGCCGGCCTCGCTGCCCACGTAGGCGTCCACGTCGCCGGCCGTGGCCCGCACCGCCCCCCAGGCCATGAGGGCCCGCAGGGCGTCGACCAGGGCGGCCCGCTCGCCGTGGCGAGCCGTGTCCAACCCGGCGTCGCGGGTGACGGCGCCGGCCAGCAGGCCCACGGTGGTGACGGGATGGCGCACCAGCTCGGCGCACACCAGGCAGAGCAGCTGGTAGCGGCGGCGGTCGAAGGGGGCGGTGGTGCCCCGGGTGCGGCGCAGTGGGCGGGTGGCGTCGACGGTGGCGGCCCGCTTGGCCAGGCGGGCCCAACCGCCGGCGGGGTCGACGGTGAGGGCCCACCCGCAGGCCCGCTCGAACCAGTCGGTGAGCCAGCCGGCGTGGCGGGCCACCAGGCGGAAGGCGTCGCGGTCGGCGTCGGCGTCGAGCAGGGGCCGGACGAGGAGGGTGCGCACGGCGGTGGCCCGCTCGTCGGCCAGGTTCAGGGTGAGGAGGGACTCAGCCACCGGCCGCCTCCCGCTCCGTGGTCCCGAGTGCGGCCTGGTGGCCGTCGAGGGTGATGGACACCAGCAGGTCCGGGCCGTGGAGCACGCCCTCCTCGGTGGCCAGGCGGGCGGTGCGGCCGTCGCCCGGGTCTGTGAGGACCACCTCGACCCGGCCGTCGGCGGAGAGGGCCCGGCGGGCGCGGTCGGTGCCGAGGGGGGCGTCGAGGCCCGTGCTGAGCAGGGCCAGCAGCGCTTCGAACCGGCCGGCCGGCAGGCGGGCGAAGCTGGACAGGCGCACGGCGCCGGCGGTGACCAGGGCGGCCCGCAGCTCGTCGTGATCGGCCAGGGCGGCGGCCTGGTCCCGCTGGCGGGCGGCCCGGTAGTAGGAGGGGTCGGCCACGGACCGGGGCTTGCCCCGGTTGACCAGGTCGCCGGTGGTGCGCAGGGAGGGGGCCACCTCCACCGGGTCGGCATCCAGCCAGGAGGTGGTGGGCTGGCGGCCCTCGCCGTCGAGAGGCGGCAGGTGGGCGTGGCGGGCCGGCCACAGTCCGAAGGCGGCCGCGAAGAGGCGGTGGGCCTCGTCGTCGCCGGGGGCGGCCGCGAACAGGCCGGCCAGGGCCCGGAAGTCGTTGGCCACCGAAGCAGCCCGGCGCCGGCTGTCCCAGCGCCGCTCCAGGACCCGCAGCAGCTCCACGATGGCGGTGCGGGCCACGTCGAGCAGGCCCTCGATCCGGGGCCGGTCGCCGGTGGCGGGGGCAGGGGCGAACCAGGCCCGCAGGGCGTTCCAGTGGCGCCGGCGCTCGGCCAGCCAGGCCGGGCCCGGGTCGCCGTCGGCCACCGGGGCCAGGTTGGCGCCGGCCAGGGCCCGGTCCAGCACGGTGGCCAGGCCGAGCCCCTCCACCCGCTCGACGGCGGCGGCCAGCCGGCGCTGGGGCCGCTCCACGCCGTCGACGTACTCCTCCAGGTAGGTGACGGTGCGCCGCTTGACGTCGGCGAACACCTCGTTGCTGGTGCCGTCGTCTTTGAGCAGGCGCTGGAGGTGGTTGTTGAACTGGCGCACGCTGCGCACCATGGCGCCCAGGTGGTTCTCCACCTGGGCGAGGTGGATGTGGACCTTGGCGTCGTCGGCGGCGGTGCGGGGCTCGACGGCGGCCAGGGTGGCCAGGTCGGCCAAGCTGTCGCCGATGGCGTGGAGCACCGCCGTCTGCAGGCCCACGGCGTGGCGCAGGGAGTCGAGGGCGTGGAGCACCCCGCTCACCGCTGCCTCTCCCCGGGGGGTGAGCGACCACTGGAGGTTCTTGCGCTCGAACTCCTCGGGCGTGCCGTAGCGGGCGGCGTGGTCCTGGGTGGCGTCGAGCAGGCCCCAGCCGGTGAGGGAGGCCAGGGCCCGCTGGAGGCTCTGGTGGTCGGTGGGCTCGTCCCAGCCGGTGGCGGCCAGGGCGGCCCGCACCTGGTCCAGGTTCAGGGCGGGGGAGAGCACGGCGGCCTGCTCGAAGGCGGCCATGACGGCCAGGTGGAGGTCGCGCAGGTCGGTGGTGGTGAAGCGGAACAGGTCCGCGTCGACGACCCGCCACGGGCGGCGCTCGGCCACGGGGGACACAGTACGCCGCAGGGTGTGACAATCACAGAGGTGTAGTTCCAAGATGGGGATTTCCGCGGCAGTCTGACACCCCCCACGTCGTTGAATCGGCACCGGCGTGGACGTCGAACCGTCTGACGCGGCTCACCCTGCCGCCAAAGCCCTACCTGGAGCGTCCGGGTTCGATTCCGGATGCTGAGCCCGGGGAGTTGGGTGAACCGGAGCGCGCACCAAGAGGTTCGGACATCTTTCGCTCCTCAGTGGGCATCCGCTCGGTGATCTCGGCATTGGCGACGGGCGCTCGGTAGCCGGGCACGGCCGCCGGAACCGAGCGAGCCGGTTCGCCGCGACGGCTGGTGTCATGGCAGGAGCTCGACGTAGCCGTCCGTGCCGTGGACGCGGAGCCGTTGCCCGTCCCGGATCAGCCGGGTGGCGTCCTGCACCCCGACGACCGCAGGCAGGCCGTACTCGCGGGCGATCACTGCCCCGTGGGTCATCAGGCCGCCGACCTCGGTCACCAGACCGGTGATCGTGAGGAACACGGGCGTCCAGCTCGGGTCCGTGTAGGCAGTGACCAGGACGTCGCCTGGTCCCAGCTGCGCCTGCGCCATGTCCGAGACCACGCGGGCCCTTCCCTCGACCGTCCCGGCGGAGACCGGGAGGCCGACGAGCACGTCGGCTGGCACGTCGTCGCGCCGATACCCGCCGGTGACGACCTCTCCATCGGAGGTGAGCACTCTGGGTGGCGTGAGCGCTTGATGCGACGCGAAGGCGTCCTTGCGGCGGCCGATGAGCTCGTCGTCCGCCACGTTGGTGCGCACCACCTCATGGAGCTCGTGGAACGTGAGGAAGAAGATGTCCTCCTCGTCTCGGAGCACTCCGGCGTGCACGAGCCGCGCCGCCTCCTGCAACAAGGCCTGCTTGTACACGAGGTAGCGGCACACCATGCCGTACTTGGGGTACTCGCGGTACCCGGCGAAGGTGCGGACGCGATCGATCATCCGCTTGGTCTCGTCGGCCTTCTGCTCACCTCCGGGCAGCGCGCGCAGGCGCGTCAGCAGCTCCCGCTCCTTCCGTTCCGCCTCCTGTCGCCCTTGCTCGAAGCGCCGCTCACCGGCGCCTGGCTCGACGTTCTCGACGTTGCCGAGGATTGCGGGGACGAGGGTGCCGGGTCGCTCGCTCCAGCGCGGGCGGGTGATGTCGATCTCGCCGACACACCGCATGCCGTACCTCTCGAGGAAGCCGCGAATCGCTTGCTCTGGTTCGCGCCCGCCTTCGACCTCCGCCAGCCGGTCGAGGAAGTCGTCGTCCTCGATGTCGTGGAGGAACGCCACCGCTGCGGGGTGCCGGCGCACCACGTCGGCCACGTCGAGGAGCTCCAAGCCCATCTTGCCTGTGATGTTGAAGGGAACCGACCGAGTCAGGACGTCGGCCCCGTTCTTCTCGCCGAGCCACGCCTGCAGCTGGTCGTTGAGCCACCACGCGGCCTCCATCCCGGCCATGACCACTTGATGGCTCAGGGAATCGAACAGAAGCCGCTTCAACTCCTGAAGGTCGGCCAGGATGAAGTCGAACAGCGACGCGCCGGTCTTCGTCCGAATGTCTCGTCGCAGGGCGGTCACGGACGCCTGAGTGCGTTCGATCAGGTCCTCGACGATCGCCGGATCGGTTTCGATCGCGGTCGGCGGTCGGCCTGCCGGCGGGGCGACGGGACCGGTGTCCGGGCGCGGAAGGACGAAGTCGCCGCGATCGAGGATCGTCCGCAGCGCGTCCCCGATGAGCGGATCGGATCGCCCCATCACCTCCAACAGGCCGGTGCGGGTCGCCGGTGAGGCCAACTCGTCGGTGACGTCGACGAACAGCAGGCCGCCGGCCACGTGCATCGGCCGGGGCGTCGTGAGCCGCCAGACCGAGAGCCCGAGCGGCTTCATGGCGTCCGTCATCATCTGCCCATGACCGACGGAGACGTAGACGCGGTTCTCGCCGTCGTCGGCCGCCGGGATGGGGAACAGCGCGGTGATGGGCCGGCTCTGCACGATCTGGAAGTCGTCGTCAACGAGGCACCACTCGATGTCTTGGGGACAGCCGGCATGGGCTTCGATCCGCCGGCCGATGTCCACGAGCCTCACGACCTGGGCGCCGGCCAGCACCGGCTGGTCCTGCCACTCGAGGTCGATGGCCTGCTCCTGCGTGCCGCCTGCCGGCGAGGCGAGGATGGCGACCTTCTTGGTGGCGATCGACGTGGCAACCACCTCGCGGTCGCGCACCTTGTAGATGTCGGCGTTCACCAGACCGGAGACCAGTGCCTCGCCGAGGCCGAAGCTGGCTTCCACGGAGGCGACCTTCCGGTTCGACGTGACAGGGTCGGCCGTGAACAGGACGCCGGCCGCTTCCGCGGCGACCAGCTGCTGCACGACCACGGCCATGTGCACCTTGCGGTGATCGATGCCGTTCCGCACGCGGTAGGTGACGCCCCGCTCGGTGAACAGCGAGGCCCAGCTCCGGCTGACCTGCTCGAGCACCGATACGGGGCCCAGCGCGTTCAGGTACGTGTCGTGCTGCCCGGCGAACGAGGCCGAGGGCAGGTCCTCCGCCGTGGCGCTCGATCGGACCGCGTAGCCCACGTGCTCGCCGACGCGGGCGAGCGCGCCACGGATCGCCGCCGCCACCTCCTCGGCGATCGATGCACCTTCGATCGTTCGACGGGTCTCCGCGCTGAGCATGCGGATCGCGTCGCGGTCGTCCGGGCCCACACGCGACAACCCGTCGAGCAGACCATCGATCGCCGGCGCCTCGGCCATGACCCGGCGAAACGCCTCCGTCGTCACGCAGAAGCCGTCAGGTACGCGGACGCCGTCGATCCGAGAAAGTTCCCCGAGCTGCGCTCCCTTGCCCCCGACGAGCACGACCTGGGTCCGGTCGACCGCTCGCAACCCCACCACGAAGCTGCTCATGCGCTCACCTCTGTCCCGCCATCGGCAATGAGTCGTCTCGTCGCCCGCTCACAGCGGAGATTGTCGACACGATCGAGGTCCTTGCGGCAAGCCCCCCACCCCGCGATACTTCTGGACTGGCGGGAGACGCGAGACCCGTTTTCGACGTCGCCGGGATGCGGCACGGCAACCCGCGCCGGCAACAGCCCACAGGCGGCTGGCCCTCTTCGCCCGCCGGGTCAGCGCGGCATCGCCTGGCCCCACCCGACACCCCGCCGGTCGTTCCCCCCGCCCACGCTTCCGGGCGATCTCCTCGACGAGCTGACCGATTGACGCGACCGATGGTCGGACCGAACCCAAGGTCTGATATCGCTCAGATCAGGAACAGTCATTCCATATCTGCGGTGTAACGGGGTAGGGTGTCGGGCATGGACTTCGTTCACCCGATCGCCGCGGTCATCCCTGGCGCACAGGGTCGCGTCCTGGCGGTGCTCGCGGAGACCACCGCCGAGCTGAACCTGCGGACCCTGGCCCGCCTCTCTGGGGTGAGCGTGGCCCAGGCGTCGCGGGTGCTGCCCGGGCTGGTCGAACTGGGACTGGTCGAGCGTCGTGAGGTGCCGCCGTCGTCGCAGTTCCGACTCGTGCGTACCCACGTCGCGGCGCGTGCCGTCCTCGAACTGGCCGCAGCCCGCGACACGGTGCTCGCTGACATCGGTCGGGCCGCCGAGACCCTGGCGGTGCCGCCGACCAGCGTGATCGTGTTCGGTTCGTTCGCCCGTGGCGAAGCCGGGCGCGACAGCGACCTCGACGTCGTGTTCGTCCGTCCCACGGGCGTCGGCGAGGACGACGACCTGTGGGCCACGTCAGTCGAGCAGTGGCGCACCACGGTGCAGGCGATCACCGGGAACCCCGTCGAGATCCTCGAAGTGGGCGCCGACGATGCGGCGGACCGTCTCGCCAGCGGCCGGCCCGTGTGGCGCGACATCCGCCGCGACGGCCGAGTGGTGCACGGGCTCTCACTCGATGAGTTGGCCGGTGCGCTCAGTGCCTAAACCGACGCGGACCAAGCCGGTGTCGGCCGCGCAGGTTCGGGCCTACGCGGGAAGGGCCGAGGAGTACGCGGCCGCTGCCGAATACAGGCCGCGGGCGAGGCGGCGGATCCGGTCATCCTTGGTGGCGCGCGACAGTGTGGCGTCGCTCGCCGCGTCGCTGAAGAACACCGATCCTGGGGTGGTCGGCCACGGGGTCGTCGGTT
>JBOGHQ010000045.1:0-17026 GCA_050744785.1 Acidimicrobiales bacterium
TCCAGGGCCCGCCCCCTTCTCGCGTCTCCCGCTCTCGGCGAGCCCCCCGAACCGCCCGAAGGACTTGGCACATGTAGCGCGTCTGACCTCGCCATTCCGTGCTTCGCGGAGTTCGGCGGCGTCTTCAACCAGGACTGAGCTCCGGTTCGTTGTCGAGAAGCGTCCACGTGGTGGACCAAATAGGCCAAGGTGGCCCATGTTCGGCAATAGGTGCAGCCGTACCTTTGCCCATGGGGGCGGTGAACGACCGGTTCGACGCTACAGAGGAGACGACAATGAGCGACCCCTGGGCCCCCGCACGGCCTCGCCGGCTGGCCGTCGCCATCGGCACCGCAGCGGCGGCGCTGCTGCTGGTTCCCTCGCCAGCCGTTTCTGCGCCGGAGACGCCGGTCACGGCGGTGAACGGCAGTTCGCTCGGCTACTGGGCCGACGACATCTCGCTGTTCGGCGGGGCGCAGCCGGACACCGGGCCCACGCCCACCGCCACCCTGAACAGCAGCGCCTCGAACAGCCCGCAGGCAGGGGCGGCCCCCACCGGGCTGGTGAGGTACGGGCCCGCCACCCTGTTCAGCTCCGACGCCATCGCCGTCAGCGCGTCCGGAAACAAGGGACCTGGTGGCTTCGCGGCCAGCACCGCCAACATCCAGCACGTCAACATGGCGGTGACCCAGCCCACCACCGGCTCGGAGATCTTCACCGCCGCCAGCGTGGCCAGCAGCTGCACCGCCACGGCCAGCGGCCTCAGCCGGTCGGCCACCATCACCGCTGGGTCGCTCTACACCGACAGCGGGTGGGACGACGGGGACGCCGTCTACCCCGAGCCGGCGTCCGAGGCGGGCGGCCTGGCCGAGCACGACCCCGTGCTGGTGTCGATCCCGACCAGCCCGGCGGCCAACCTCGAGCACACCGGGCACATCCACCTCGCCGCCAACTCCACCGACAGTTGGCGGATCGTGTTCAACGAGCAGGTCACCAACCCTGACGGCTCGTCCACCGTCAACGCCCTGCACGAGTACTTCATCGGGCCGATCCTGCTCGGCCACATGTCCCTGGGCCGGTCCACCTGCGGCGTGACGCTGGCTGGGGGGTAGCCCTCCCGGAGGCTCCCGGGGGCGACGACACCGTCAAGATCGCGAACAACAGAAGGGGAGGCAATGCGTACACCTGCACATCGGCGGCTCCGGCGCGCAGCCGTCATCGCCCTGGCGGGGTCAGCCCTGTTGCTGGCCGGGCCGGCTGGCCCGGCGCTGGCGGCGCCAAAGGTCACCGCCGTGAACGGCAGCGCCCTGGGCTACTGGGCCGACAACATCTCACTTTTCGGGGGCGCCCAACCCGACACCGGGCCGACGCCCTCGGTCACCCTGGCGTCGAACGCCTCCAACAGCCCCCAGGCGGCCAGCACCACCACCGGGCTCGTCCAGTACGGGCCGGCCACCCTCTTCTCGTCGGACGGGATCAGCGTCAACTCGTCCGGTGCCACCGGCCCGAGCGGCTTCGCCACCAGCTCCACCAGCATCACCAACGTCAACAAGGCGGCCACCCAACCCAACACCGGCTCCGAGATCTTCACCGCCGATGGGGTGGCCAGCACGTGCAGCGCCACCATCTCCGGCCTGACGCGCAGCACGTCCATCACCAACGGCACGCTCCAGACTGACAGCGGCTGGGACGACGGCGACCTGGTGTACCCGGAGCCGGCCGCGGCCGCAGGCGGCACGGATGAGCACGACCCGGTGGTCGTCACCATCCCCAGCAGCCCTGCGCCCAACACCACCTACACCGGCCACATCCACCTGAGCGGCACGTCCGTGGACAGCTGGCAGGCCGTGTTCAACGAGCACGTGACGAACGGCAACGGCTCGTCCACCGTCAACGCCCTGCACGAGTACTTCATCGGGCCGATCCTGCTCGGCCACATGTCCCTGGGCCGGTCCACCTGCGGCGTCACCGCCCGCGGCTGACGAGCCGACGTTCGATGTCGAGAAGTGCCGACCTGGTGGGGCACTTCTCGACATTGGTCACCGGACCGAGGGAGCCGCCGGCCAGTCCGGCCCTCGGAGCACGAAGCGGCGCAGCTTGCCGGTGGAGGTGCGGGGCAGGGCGCCCACGAGCAGCACGGAACGGGGCACTTTGAACGGCGCCAGCTGGGACCGGGCCAGGTCCACCAGCTCGGCGGCCAGTCCGTCGCCCGCTTCGATGCCGGTGCCGGGGACGACGAAGGCGTGGAGCTGGGACGTACCGTCAGCGCCGACCCTTCCCGCCACGGCCACCTCCATGACGCCTGGGTGGGTGGCCAGCACCGCCTCGACCTCGATCGGTGACACCGAGATGCCGCCAACGAGCTCGATGTCGTCCGACCGGCCGTGCAGGCGCAGCACGCCGTCCGCGCTCAGCTCGGCCCGGTCGCCCGTGCGCAGCCACCCGCCGGCCAGGGTGGCGGCGGGCCGTCCCAGATAGCCCAGCCCCACCGTCGGGCCCCGGACCCAGAGATCGCCCACCTGACCGGGCGCGGCGTCCCGGCCGTCGCCATCGCGCACACTCACCCGGTAGGGCGGGAGCGCCCGCCCCACGGTGCCGTCCTCCCACCGCTCCAGGGTGTTGCTGGCGAACGTCTGGCCCACCTCGGTGGAGCCAATTCCGTCCAGGATGGGGCACCCCAGGGTGGCGCGGGCCTTCTCGGCCAGGGCCGGCGTCAGCGGCTCACCGGCCGACACCGCGGCCCGCACCGACGCCATGGAGCCGGGGTCGTTCAGCGCCACCAGGTGGGCGTAGAAGGTCGGCACCGCGAACAGCACCGTGGCGCCGTGGCGCCGCACCAGCTCCGCCACGTCGGCCGGCCGGGGGTGGCCGGCGTGCAGCACGGCCCGAGCGCCGGACAGCAGAGGGAAGAACAGCGAGTTGCCCAGGCCGTAGGCGAAGTAGAGCTTGGAGACCGACAGCACCACGTCGGTGCGGTCGAGGCCGACGGCCCGGCGGGCAAAGGCGTCGAAGTACACCAGCGGGTCGCCGTGGCCGTGCAGGGCCGCCTTGGGCGGGCCCGTCGTGCCCGAGGTGTACTGGGCGTAGGCCGCCTGGCCCGGCCCGACGGGGGCAGCCGGCCGCGGCGGCAGGCCGGCCAGCAGCGTCTCCAGACTGCCCGCTGCCACCACGGGTCGGCCGGCGAACCGGGGGGCGAGGTCGTCGCCGCACACCACCACACGGGCCGCGGTGTCGTCGGCTGCGAAGCGATGGTCGGCCTCGGTGAGCCGGGGGTTCACCGGCACCGCCAGGGCGCCGAGCCGGATCGCGCCGAGGAAGGTCCAGCCGAACTCCACGCCGTCGGGCACAGCGAGGAGCACCCGGTCGCCCGCCCCAGCGCCGAGCCCGGCCAGCAGCGAGGCGGCCCTCGCCGCCCCGTCGTGGACCTCGGCATGGCTGAAGGCCCGGTCGCCGGCGACGAAGGCCAGATCACCCGCCCAGCCACCCGCCACGGCCCGAGCCTCGAGGGCGGCGGCCAGGTTCTCGGCCGCAGCCGTCACGGCCCCGGCTGGCCCCGGCGGGGGCGGGCGTCGCCCACCACCAGGTACCCGTCACTGGGGCCGACCGGCCAGTACCCGGCTGCGATGAGCCACCCCCAGGCGGCGAAGGGATCGGGCGCCCAGCCGGCCAGGGCCGACACCACCGCGGCGGTCAGGAGCCACAGCCGAGCTCCTGACCCCACGAGGCCGTCGGCACCGGTGGGGCCAACCGGCGCGAGGCGCTCCGTGGCCAGCAGCATGGTCACGTGGAGGGCCGCCTCCAGGTCGGGCTCCCTGCCCTGGGCCACCACCGCCTGGCGGAGGTCGGCCCGCTGCTGCTCCACCTCAGCCAGAAAGGAGGGCTCGATCCGGGCCGAGGCGCCGGCGGCGGTGGCCAGCCCCACCACGGCCAGCGGCAGGACGATGCCACCGGCCGGCGTGGCCCGGGCCAGCGCCTCGAGCTCGGCACCGCTCACCCGCAGGCGGCCCCCGGCCAGGGCGGCCAGCAGGTGCTCCACCCGGTCGCCGCCCGCCCCCAGGGCCACACCGAGGCGCAGCCGCTGGCCCTGTCCATCGACGGCGGCCAGCGGCCACGTCACGACCGGTGCCCCGGTCAACGCAGCCGCAGGCGTGGCGTGGCCGGGCCCCGCCGGGGGCCGGCCGGTGGCCAGGGCCAGGCCCGCGGAGTCCACGGCGTGCCAGGTCACCCGGCCCAGCCCAGCTGCACCTCCGGGAAGCGCAGGCCGAGGTCCTCCTCGACGACGCGCCGGCTCCGGGCCGCCCACTCCGACCGTGACTCGTCGTTGGTGCGCTGCTTCACGCCCCACCGGCGGAAGGCGTCGTTGTTGGCCGACGCGCTGCGGCCGAAGAACGGCAGCGTGAATGCCACCAGGTCGTCGACGGCCTGCTGGAGGAGCGGCCGCTGGACCGGGTCGCCGGCCAGCTCCTTGGCCGCCGCCCGGCCGAAGGACACGTGGAAGCGCTCCTCCGGCAGGAGGCGCTCGGCCAGCGAGCGCAGGGGAAGGTACGACGTGGCCAGCAGCTCCTCCATGAGCACGACCTCGGCCAGGTCGACCAGTGCCTTCAGCACCGTGAACTCGGCCCACGACGTGAGCTGGTAGTCGAAGACCGACAGGGCCGGCCCTGCGCCGGCTTCCTCGAGGCCCAGCTCGTTGGCCAGGCGCGTGAACTTGAGGTGGTGGCCGTACTCCTCCATGGCGATGCGACAGGCCAGCCACTTCTCCCGAGGACCCGGCGCCAAGGCGATGGCCGGCTCGTCGAAGGCGACCGCCCCGGCCAGCTCGTTGCGGACGTGGCTGGCCACGACCTTGCCCACCGCCCGCACGTAGTCCGGGCCCACCTCGTGGGCGGCGGCGGCGTCGGCCACCTCGCCGACGAAGGGAGCGGTCATCGGGGGCCCACCGCCACCGGCGGCCCGCCGAACAGGTCGAACTCCGACTCGAGGGGGACGAGATGGGGCGACAACTGCGGGCGTGCAGCGGCCAGCGTCTCGCCGTCCCAGCCAGTGCCCTCGGTGAGAGTGACCGCCGGCCGCGGTTGGGACCACACGGCCACCTGGGCGCCCCTGGCACCGAAGACCTGCCCGGTGACGCCGGCCGCGTCGGGTGAGCACAGCCACCCGATCAGGGGCGCCACGTCGTCGGGACGGGCCCCGGGCGCGCCGGCCAGGTAGGAACGCAGCTGGTCGGTGGCGGGCGGGAGGGACTCGGTCATGCGCGTGAAGGCGAACGGCGCCACGTAGTTCACGCACACGTCCCGCCCGGCCAGCTCCAGGGCCACTGCCCGGGTCAGCCCGAACAGGCCCGCCTTGGCCACGGCGTAGGCGGCCTGGCCGACGCTGCCCACAAGACCTGCCGCTCCGCCCACGTAGACGATGCGGCCGTAGCGGCGGGCCCGGATGCCGCCCACCAGGGCGCGGGTGAGCTCGATGCCGACGGCCAGGTGCGAACCGAGGACCTCGGCCCAGTCGTCGTCGGAGGCCCGGTGCACCATGGCGTCGCGCAGCGTGCCGGCGGCGTGGACGAGCACCGACACGGGGCGGCCCGACCCCTCAGCCACGCTCGCGACCAGGTCGTGGGCCGCGGCGCTGGTACGGGCGTCGGCCGTCGACGCCATGGCCCAGCCGCCGGCTGCCACGATCTCGTCTGCCACCGCCCGGGCCGGGGCCGGGCCCGGCCGGGTGCCGTCCAGCTCCACGCCAGTGTCGACCACGCACACAGCCAGGCCCGAGCGCCCCAGGGCCAGCGCGGCGGCCCGGCCGATGCCCCGGCCGCCCCCGGTGACGATGGCCGCCTGCCCATTCGTCATGGTCCTGCCCATCGACTGGTCCTCCCCCGAGCGATCAGGTTAGATCGTCGGGCGTCCATAGGTGCCGGGCGACTACCCTGCGGCCGGAGGGGCTGGATGGCACAGAACCAGGCGGCGCAGGGCCGAGGCTCAGGGGAGGTGCATGTCTGGGTGGCGCCCCTCGACGTGCCGCTGGGCCGCTACGGGTGGCTGGTGGCCAGCCTCAGCGCCACCGAGCGGGCCCGGGCCGAGCGCTACCGGTTCCCGCGCCACGCCCGCCGCTTCTCGGCGGGCCGGGGGTGGCTGCGCCACGTGCTGGGGGCCGAGCTGGGCGTGCCCGCCGCCGCGGTCCGGCTGGGCGAGAACGGGGCAAAACCCCACCTGCTGGACGACCCCGGCCTGCATTTCAACATGTCGCACGCCGCCGAGCTGGCCGTCATCGCGGTGGCGTCGAGGCCGGTGGGCATCGACGTCGAACCGGTGGCCCACATGCGCTTCGACCCCGGCCTGGTGGGCCTGGCATGCACCTCGGCCGAGGCCGAGGAGCTCGACCGCCTCCCGGTCGAGGAACAGGCCGTTGGCTTCCTCCGCATCTGGACGGCCAAGGAGGCCTACCTCAAGGCCACCGGCGCAGGACTGTCGGTGCCGCCCTCGTCGGTCCACGTGGGGTCGAACCGGCCCGCCGCCGGGGTGGCGGTGCAGGCCGCCGGCGATCCCGGTGCGGCCCGCTGGTGGGTTCGCGATCTGGAGCCGGCCGACGGCTACATAGGGGCGGTGGCCACCGAGGGGCCGGGCTGGGAGGTGGTGGTGCACTCCACCGCAGTGCTGACCTTGGAGGGGTCGGCCGAGGAGGGCGGGTAGTGCGGGTCCTGTGTACCTGCCTGCCGGGTCACGGCCACTTCAACCCCATGCTGGCCCTCGCCCAGGCCCTGGCCCGGGCCGGGCACGAGGTGGCCTTCGCCACCGCCGCCGACTTCTGCCCCCGGGTGGAGCGGGCCGGCTTCACCGCCTTCCCGGCCGGCCTTCCCCTGGCGGCCCAGATGGAGCAGGCCCGGCAGCGCTTCCCGGACCAGGACGAGCTGTCGGCCATGCAGCGCTTCGAGCAGTTCGTGCCGCGCATGCTGGCCGGCGTGGCCGCCCCGGCCCGGGCACAGGGCCTGTTCCCCGTCGTGGAGGGGTGGCGGCCCGATCTGCTGGTCCACGACGAGACGGAGTTCGCCGGCCCCGTGGTGGCGGCGGCGGCGGGCATCCTCTGGGCCGACCAGAGCGTGGGGATCCTGCGGCCGCTGAGCATGGCCAGGCTGGCCGGCGAGGTGCTGGCCCCGCTGGCCGAGCGGCACGGTGCCGACGTCGGGCCCAACGGCGGCCTGTTCCGGTACCTGTACCTGGACGTGGCCCCGCCCAGCCTCCAGTCGGACGAGATCGGCCAGGTGCCGGTCGCCCACCCGGTGCAGAACGCCGCCATCGACCCGGGCGCCGAGGGGGAGGAACTGCCGGACTGGGTGGAGGACCTACCTGCCGACCCGGTGATCTACGTGAGCCTCGGCACGGTCTTCAACGCCCGGGCCCACGACGTGTTCGCGGCCGTGCTGGAGGGCCTCCGAGACGCCGACGCCAGCGTGATCGTCACCGTCGGCCCCGACATCGACCCGGCCCGCTTCGGGCCCCAGCCCGGGCACATCCACGTGGAGCGCTTCATCCCGCAGTCGCTCCTGCTGCACCGCTGCGACGCGGTGGTGAACCAAGGGGGAACGGCCCTGCTGCCGATCCTGGCCCAGGGCCTCCCCGTCCTGGTGCTGCCCCAGGGCGCCAACCAGTTCCACAACGCGGCCGCCTGCGTGGCGGCCGGCGTGGGCCGGCGCCTCCTTCCCGGCGAGGTCACCCCCAACGCCGTGCGCCAGGAGGTGGACGCACTCCTCACCGACCCCGACCTGCGCAGCCGGGCGCAGCAGGTGCAGACGGAGATGGTTGCCATGCCCGGCCCCGAGCGGGGCGTGGAGCTGCTCGAGCGGTTGGCTGCCGAACGCCGGCCGGTGACCGCCGGCACCGGTGGGGCGTCCTCGTGACACCAGTCGAGGTGGACGAGGCCGTCGACGACTTCGACCCCGGCCTGGCCCCCCTGGTGCGCACCGCCATCCCCGGGCCCCGGTCCCGGGAGCTGTGGGGGCGCGACGCCGCCCTTCACGCCTCCAACTCATCGCCGGCCGCCCAGTGGCTCCGGCTGGTGCTGCGCGACGGCCGGGGCGCGGTGGTCCGGGACGTGGACGGCAACCTCTTCGTAGACCTCTCCTCCGGCGCGGTGGTGGCCAACCTCGGCCACGCCCCGCCGGCAGTGGCCCGGGCCCTGGGCGAGGAGGCGGCCCGCCTCCTGCACTACTTCGACTTCGCCACCCCTGCCCGGGGGCGGTTCTTCGAGGCCTTGGCCCGCACCCTTCCCCCCTCGTTGCAGACCTTCCAGATGTACTCCACCGGGGCCGAGGCGGTGGAGGCGGTGCTGCGACTGGCCCGCTCCTTCACCGGCGGCCACGAGGTCATCTCCTTCCACCAGGCCTGGCACGGTCGCACCCTCGGGGCCATGTCGCTCATGGGCGGCTTCCCCCTCAAGCACGGCTACGGGCCCTTCGTCCCCGGCGCGCTGCACGCCCCCAACCCGAACTGCTACCGCTGCCCGCTGGACCTGCGCCGGGACAGCTGCGACGTGGCCTGCGCCGCCTTGGTCGACCGGGTCCACGAGCAGTCGTGCCAGGGGCAGCTGGCCGCAGTGATCGTGGAACCGGTGCAGGGGGTGGGCGGGGTCATCTCCTTCCCGCCCGAGTTCCTGGCCCACCTGCGGGAGCTGTGCGACCGGACGGGTGCCCTGTTGGTGTTCGACGAGATCCTCACCGGCGTGGGCCGCACCGGGCCCATGTGGGCCTTCGAGGCCACCGGAGTCGTGCCGGACGTGCTGCTAGCCGGCAAGGGCCTGGCCGGGGGGTACCCCATCTCGCTGCTGGCCTCCCGCCGGGAGGTACTGGACGGCGGGCCCTTCGGGCGGCCCGGTGCCGGCGCGTCCACCTTCGCCAGCGGCAACCTGGGGTGCGCGGCGGGCGAGGCCGTCCTGGCCCTGCTGGAGGACGGCGCCGTCCTCGCCAACGGGCGTCGGGTGGGCGCCGCCCTGCTGGCCGCCCTCGGTGACCTGGCCGGCCGCCACCGGCTCGTAGGTGATGTGCGGGGCGTGGGGATGCTCCTGGCCGTGGAGCTGGTGCGAGACCGGGCCACAAAGGAACCGGTCGGCCCGGTGGTCGCCCGCCGTCTGGTCACCGCTTTGGCCCAGCGGGGCGTGCTGGTGGCGGGCGGCGGGTCGGTCCTTCGCATCACGCCGCCGCTGGTGATCAGCGAGGAGATGGCCCTCGTCGCCGTGCGGCTGCTGGACGAGGCCCTGGCCGAGGTCGAGGCGGCCGGCACCGAGGACGGCTGAGTGGCACCGCTCGATGGGAGCAGCTCTCTCACGGACGGGTTCGGGCCCGTGCACCACGTGGGCGTGACCGTGTCCGACCTTGACCGGGCGGTGGCCTTCTGGGAGCGGCTGCTCGGGGTCCCGTCGCGGGACCGCCAGGTCCTCGAGGGGCCGCAACTGGGCACCATGGTCGGCTACCCCGGCATCCGGATCGACCGGTGCTGGGTGGACCTGCCGGGCGGCGTGGCCCTGGAGCTGCTCCACTACCTCGATCGGGACGAGGCGCCCTACGACCCGGGCACGGCCCACCCCGGCAACGTGCACGTCTGCCTCCGGGTGCGCGACATGGACGCCGCCCATGCCCACGCCGTGGCCTGCGGGGCCACGCCGGTGAGCGACCAGCCCATCGAGGTCGCCGCCGGCCCGCGGGCCGGGACCCGCCTGGCCTACCTGCGCGACCCCGACGGCGTCACCATCGAGCTGGTCCAGGAGCCCGGGTGACGGCGCGGGTGGTGCCCGACCTGCTCCGGCAGCGGGCCGCCGAGGAACCCGGTGCGGTGGCCTTGCGGATGGGTGGCGCCGGCCGGCTCACCTACGGCGAGTGGGAGCAGCGCTCCAACGCCCTGGCCCGAGGCCTGGTTGCCCGGGACGTCCGGCCCGGGGACCGCGTGGGGCTGGTCTTCGACGCCGACCGCTGGCTCGACTACGCCACCGCCTACCTCGGCGTGCTCAAGGCGGCCGGCACCGCCGTGCCGGCGGGGGCGCGCTTCGCCGGCCCCGAGCTCCGGCGCGTGCTGGGCCACGCCGGGGTGGCCGGAGTGGTGCGGGCCGGCCGCCCCCGACCGCCGGGCGACGGTGGCGGCTGGTGGGAGGCGGCGCCGGAAGAACTGGCGACGGGCCGTCCCACCGACGCCATCCAGGAGCCGGCCGGCAGCGATGACCTGGCCGAGATCCTGTACACCTCGGGCACCACCGGGGCGCCCAAGGGGGTGGCCTGCAGCCACCTCGGCCTGCTGGCCCACGACGTGCCGGCCGACGCGGCCGGGGCCTCCGCCAGGAGCGAACCCGTCTCGTTCCTGCACGCCTTCCCCATCGGGACCCAGGCCGGCCAAGAAGCCCTGCGCGTCCCCCTGCGCATCGGGGGGAGGGTGGCCGTGGTCCTGCCCACCTTCGACGCCGACGAGCTGTGCGCCCTCGTGGCTCGCTACGGGGTGGTCCGCCTCCAACTGGTGCCATCCATGGCACAGGTACTGGCCGCGTCGGGCGCATGGCGCCGCCACGACGTCTCGAGCCTGGGCCGCATCGTGCTCTCGGGCGCGCCGGCCGCGCCGGCGTTGTTCGAGCGGCTGGCCGCCGCCTTCCCGGGCGTGTCGCTCTGGAACGGCTACGCCCTCACCGAGGCGGGGCCGGCCCGCACCCTCACCGAGTGGGACCGGGAGCGGCCCGACTCGGTGGGCCGGCCCGTGGGGGGCACCGAGCTGCGAGTCGTGGACGACGCCGGCCGGGACGTGCCCGCGGGAGAGGCGGGTGAGGTGTGGCTGCGCCGGCCCGGCACACCGCCCCGCTGGTACTTCGACGACCCGGAGGCCACCGCCCGCACCTTCCTGCCCGACGGCTGGGTCCGCTCCGGGGACCTCGGGTGCCTCGACGCCGAGGGCCGCCTCCACCTGGCCGGGCGGCGCAAGGACCTGATCATCACCGGTGGGTCCAACGTGTCACCGGTGGAGGTGGAGCACGCATTGGCCGAGCACCCCGCAGTGGTGGACGCGGCGGTGTTCGGCGTGCCCCACCCGGTGCTGGGCGAGGACGTGGCCGCCGCCGTGGTGGTGCGGGCACCCACCAGCGCCCGAGAGCTCCAGGACGTGGTGCGGGCCCGACTGGCCGAGCACAAGGTGCCCCACCGGGTCTTCCTGGTCGACGGCCTGCCCCGCAACCCGTCGGGGAAGGTCCTCAAGGCTGAGCTCCGGGCCCGCTTCGCCACGTTCGCTGCCGACGGGTCTTATGTGGCGGCCCGGACCGACACCGAGGCGGTGGTGGCATCCGTCTGGGAGGCGGTCCTGGAGCTGCCCCGGGTCGGCGTCGACGACGACTTCTTCGCCCTGGGCGGCCACTCGCTGGCCGCCGGCCAGATCACCGCCCGCCTCCAGGACGCCTTCGGCGTCGAGCTCCCGGTCGCGGCGGTCTTCGAGGCGCCCACCGTGGCCGAGCTGTCCCGCGTGGTGGAAGCGGCCACCGCCGCGGCCCGCTGAGCATCCTCGGTCAGGTCCGCGCCGACCGCGCCACGGCGGCGGCGGCCAGCACGCGCGGCGTCCGGCACCGCACCACGTCCTCGTCGTCGAGGGCCAGCCCCTCTTGCCGGGCGGCCGCCACCACCTCGGGGAACGAGAAATCCTGCCAGTAGCTCTCGTCCATACCCGCCGGCTGCCCCCGCACCCTGCCCCAGAGCTCGGCCAGCCGCCTCGCCAACCCGTCGTCGTCGCCGCTTTCTGAACCCTCAGGTCCGCTATCCGGACCTGAGGGTTCAGAAAAGGCGAGGGCGGCCGGCCACGGCGTACCGGGGAGGGTGGCCCACTGGGCCCGGCGGAGGTCGTCAAGCGTTGGGCGTTGGCCGGGAGCGGCCACGACATGGGCGACGAGGCGAGGTTCGGCGCCAGAGGGCCCGCCGGCTTCGACGGCAAGGGTGACGGACTGCACGCCCGGGCACGTTCCAATGGCGGCCTCCAGCCGGGACCGGCTGACGCGGAACCCGCGGAGGTCGAGGACGCCCTCGCCGGGCGGGGGCGGGGGCGGCGGCGCCAGTACGGACAACGGCCGGCCCGGATCGGCGGCCACGTCGGCCAGGAGCGCCAGCAGCTGGTCGAGCAGCCGGGCCGCCGTGGGCCGGTGGAAAGTGCCCCGGGCAATGAGGGCCATCCCGTCGCCCGACTGCTGGAGGGACAGGATGAGGAAGCTGCCCAGGTAGGCGCCATCCCCCCACGTCGGTGAGGCGCCGCCGGTGCCGGCGCTGAAGTGGCGCTCCCGGCGGGCAGTGGCCGGCGCCTCGTAGGGGCCGGTCCGGAGGCCGGGCAGGGCGAGCCGCACCCGCTGGGGGGCCTCGGCCTGGAAGACCACCGACACCTGGGGCACGACGCCGTGGGCGGCGGCGGCCCCACCCAGGCCCTCCTGCAGGGCGGCTTCGAAGGCCACGTCCTGGTGGGCGAGGGCGGCGAGCAGGCAGCGACGGGCGCGGGCCACCAGGCCGGCGAAGGTCGGATCGCCATCGAGGCGCAGCCGGAGGGGGACCTTCTTGGTGAAGCACCCGATGAGCGGCTCCAGTTCGCTGCGGTCCCGGTGGGCCGTCACGGTGGCGAGGACGAGGTCCTCCTGGCCTGTCCAGCGGGACACGAGCACCGCAAAGGCGGCCAGCACGGTCATGTACGGCGTGGCCCGAAGCGTGGGTGCCAGCGCCTGCACCGACACGGCCAGCTCGGACGGCAGGTCGACCCGGAGGGGCCCGCCGGGGTCGTCGGGACCCGGCCGCCCCACGGGCAGCTGCACCGTCAGCGGGGCGCCGCCCAGCTCCTCCCGCCACCAGTCCCGATGGGCTGCGCCGTCCGGACCGTCGAGCCGGGCCCGGCGGCGCCGGGCCACCTCGGTGAAGGTGACGGCTGGTTCCCCCAACGGCGACGGGGCGCCGTCCAACCCTGCCGCGTACAGCGCAGAGAGCTCTCGCCGGAACAGGTCCACCGACCAGTCGTCGAACGCGGTGTGGTGAAGGCGGACGACGAAGAGGTGGTCCTCGCGGCCTAGCCGGATCAGCTGCGGCTCGAACAGCGGGCCGCGCCCCAGGTCGAACGGGCGAGCGGTGGCGTCCGCCAGCAGGCGGGCCACCTGTGCGTCCCGCGCTGCGAGCGGGAGGTCCGACAGGTCCATCACCTCCACCGGCGCGCCGGCAGCAGCGACCTTCAGGCACAGCGAACCGCCCACCACCTCGAACGTGGTCCGCAGTGGCTCGTGGCGCCGCACGAGCTCGGTCACCGCCCACCGGAAGGCGTCGAGGTCCAGGCGTCCCTCGTAGCGCCGGACCAGGCACGGCAGGCTGAAGCTGCCCGGGACGAAGTACTCGTGCCAGGCCATCCCTTCCTGGGACACCGCCGCCGGCGCCCGCTGGGCCTCGTCTCGAACCTCGGTCACCTGTCGACCGTCTATCGCGAAATGGGGCCGGCGGCCAGCCTCTACGGTGTCCGTTCACCTATGCTGCCCGCTCCTCCGACGCTGGTGCTCCTGGGCACCGCCGGTGGGCCCCTCCCGTCCACCGTCCGGTCGGGGATCGCCCACGCCGTCGTGGTGGGAGGCCGCACCTACCTGGTGGACTGCGGCACCGGCGTGGCCGGCCAGCTCCGCAGGGCGCGGCTGCTGTCCGGGCTGCATCAGGTGTTCCTGACCCACCTCCACTCCGACCACGTGTGCGACTACTTCAACCTGTTCCTGCTGGGCTGGCCGATCCTGCAGTGGAACCCCGCCGTGGCCGTGTTCGGTCCCGGTCCGGCCGGCGCCCTCCCGGCCGACGATCCGGGCCATCCCTGCCCTGTCCTCGTGCCGGACCAGCCGGCCCCGGGGCTGGTGGCCCTCACGGATGCACAGATCCGGAGCCACGCCTACGACCTGAACGTCCGCATGCGGGAGGCGGGGCGGCGGGACCTCACGCCGTTGATCACACCGACGGAGATCCCGATCCCGATCGACTCGGGCCCCGTGCCGGACCAGGTTGCGCCCGACATGGAGCCGTTCGTCGTGACAGAGGACGATCGTCTGCGCGTCACCGCCACGCTGGTCCAGCACGCCCCGGTCTTCCCCGCCTTCGCCTTCCGGTTCGACACCGACGCCGGCTCGGTGGTGATCTCCGGCGACACCGCGCCCTGCCGCAACCTCGTACGCCTGGCGCGCGCCGCCGACGTCCTCGTCCACGAGGTCTACGACGACGACGTCATGGGGCTGGCATCACCGTCGCCTCTTGGCGACGACGGGGACCAGGACGAGGACGCCGCCGACGAGGCATGGGAGGCGGCCCGGCGGGAGCACCACCTCCGCACCGCCCACACCGGCCTTTCCGAGATTGGGCTGGTCGCGGCCGGGGCGGAGGCCCGGCGGCTCGTGCTGACCCACTTCATCCCCGGCGACGACCTCCTGCCCGACGAGCACTGGCACAAGGGGCTGAGCGGCTCCTTCGACGGCGAGGTGGTGGTGGGCCGCGACCTCCTCGAGCTGCGGCTGTGAGCGCCGGCTGATGGAGCGCACGCTCGTGGGGGAGCTGGGGAGCCGGTCTGGCAGGACCGTCCGGCTCTGTGGTTGGGCCGACGCCATCGGCAAGGACGACGACGGTGCACCTGTTCTGGCGTTGCGGGACCACACCGGGCTGGTCGACGTCGTGGGCGGCGACGGTGCGCTGGCCGCCGACATCGGTGCCGTCGCGACGGAGTCAGCTGTCGAGGTCATTGGCACCGTGGCCGAGCGGCGAGACGGGCCGGCCTACGTGGTCGTGCACCAGCTTCGGGTCGTCGGCGCCGCCCAGGGGCCCCTGCCCCTCGAAAGCGATGCGCCGCTCGAGCAGCGGCTGGACTGGCGCTACCTCGACCTTCGGCTGCCGCGAAACCGTCTCATCTTCGAGGTGCAGACGACGGCGGAGCGGGCCATGCGCTCGTGGTGGTCCGAGCGCGGCTTCCTGGAGATCCACTCGCCCAAGCTCCGGGCCATGCCCAACCAGTCGGGCCGTGAGCTGTTCACGGTCCAGTACTTCGACGGCACCGCCTACCTGGCCCAGTCCCCTCAATTCTACAAGCAGATGGCCATGGCCGCCGGGCTCGAGCGGGTCTTCGAGATCGGTCCCGTGTTCCGCGCCAACCCGCTGGTGACGACCCGGCACGACACCGAGTTCACCAGCGTCGACGTGGAGGTGGCCTGGATCGAGTCCGACCAGGATCTCATGGCCATGGAGGAGCAGTGGCTGCAGCATGTGGTGGCGGCGGTGGCCGACGCCCACGGCGACGAGGTGGAGCGGCGGTTCGGCCGCCGAATCGGGGTGCCATCCACTCCCTTCCCTCGAGTCACCATGGCGGAGGCCCTGGAGCGGCTGGCCTCGCTCGGGCACGTCCCGGACCGGCCGCCGGGGGACCTCGACGCCGAGGGGGAGCGACGCTTGGGGGCCCAGGTGGCCGCCGAGCACGGCCACGAGCTGGTCTTCGTCACCGAGTACCCCGAGGCGGTGCGGCCCTTCTACCACATGCGCCTGGAGGAGGGATCGTCGCTGACCCGAGGCTTCGACCTCCTCTGGAATGGGCTGGAGGTCACCACGGGAGCCCAGCGCGAGCACCGCTACGAACGCCTGGTGGCCCAGGCCCAGCGCAACCCTGCCAGGGTGGAGGTCATCCGCACCTACCTCGACTTCTTCCGCCATGGCTGCCCGCCCCACGGCGGCTTCGGGCTCGGGCTCACCCGCATGCTGGCCTGCCTCCTCGGCTTGGACGACGTGCGGGAGACGACCTATCTGCACCGAGGTCCACGCCGTCTGACCCCCTGATCGCGCCGGGGCGCCCCTTGCACGACGGGGAGAAACCAGTATCACGGTGCCTCTGGTCATGTCATATTTCCGTCGCTATGTTCCATGGGGAAAGGGACCATGATCGTCGCCACCTCTCTCACGCGGTTTCAGCGCATCCTCCTGGGCGCCGACGGCACCGTGACCCACATCCTCGAGGCCTATGCCGACGAGACCATCGAAGCCGTCAAACTGCTCCAGCAGCTCGATACGGCAGACGAGGGAGAGGCGGCACTCGATGTTGCCCCGGGCTCAACGGTGCTGCGCCGCCGGGTCCTGCTGCGTGGTGTCCGCAGCGGGCGCACCCTCCTCTACGCCCAGGCCGCGGTGGTGCCCGAGCGGGTGGGCGTCGATGTCCTCGAGGGCTTGATCAGCACCAACAAGCCGATCGGCAGGATCCTCTCGGAGCATCGCACCGAGACCTTCCGCCGCATCCTCGAGGTGGATCGAGAGCGGGCCGGGGCGTGCGCGTCCTACTTCGGGATCGAGCCGAGCGCGGCCCTGCTCTACCGCACCTATGTGATCGCCTCCGGTCGAGCGCCGATCATGTTGATCACCGAGAAGTTCCCGGCGGAGTTCTTCAGGGATCTTCCGGCTTGACGGCTTTGGCGCGGGCCACCGGCGCAAGGGACTGCCACTAGCTGTCTATCACTCCTAGTGACGGGCGCGCCCTCGTCTCCTACACTCGCCGGGGGCTTGGCGGCGGAGCCGGGGCGCCGTACGGCAACGGACTGAAGGAGATGCCATGGCGAACTCATCCAGAACTGCTCGTGTGCTCGGCACGCTCACGCTGGCTGGCCTCCTGCTCGACCCCGCCCCGGCCAGAGCGACACATGTACCCATCACCGCCGTCAGCGGCAGCGCGTTTGGCTACTGGTCCGATGGCATCAGCTTGTTCGGGGGCCCGCAGGCCGATATCGGGCCGGCACCCACCGTCACCCTGGCGGCGGACGCCTCCAACAGCCCTCAGAGCGCGAGCGCGACCACCGGACTGGTGTCGTACGGGCCGGCTCGCCTGTTCACCTCCGACGCGATCGATCTCCAGAGCGCCGGCAGCCTTGGCGAAACCGGCTCCGTGACGACCACCAGCGCCATCCAGAACGTCAACTACGCCGACACGCAGCCTTCCAACACTGGATCGGAGGTCTTCGGGTACCCGCCCCCTGAGACCGACCCGGCGTTCATCAACTTCAACCCCGACAACCTGCGCAC
>JBOGHQ010000046.1:0-4195 GCA_050744785.1 Acidimicrobiales bacterium
CCGACGCGGTGCGCCGGGCTGCGGGCGAGGCGGGCGCCGGCGCCTCGGGCGTCTCCTCCGGCTCCCAGCCCGTCAGGTCGGCCAGGCGAGGGTCGTTGGAGAACACCTCGACCAGGGGCTGGCGCACCCCGATGCGCTTCTGGAGCCGCTCCACCTCCAGCTCCTGGTCCCAGAGGACCAGGGTGATCACCACGCCTTCCTCGCCGGCCCGCGCCGTGCGGCCCGACCGGTGCAGGTAGGCCTTGTGGTCCTCGGGCGGGTCGTAGTGGATCACCACGTCGATGCCCTCCACGTCGATGCCCCGGGCCGCCACGTCGGTGGCCACCAGGACGGGCAGGGTGCCGGCCGAGAACTGCCGCAGTGCCGCCTCGCGCTGCTGCTGGCGCAGGTCGCCGTGGATGGTGCCGACGTTGAGGCCCTCCCGCTTCAGCTGGGAGGCCAGCCGGTCGGCCCCCCGCTTGGTGCGGGCGAACACCAGGGTGCGGGACTGGGACCGGGCCACGGCGGCGGCCACCTTGGGCTTGTCCATCTGGTGGACCTTGAGGAAGTGGTGGGTCATCTCCTCGACCGTGGTCTGGTCCGACAGGACCTCGTGGCGCACCGGGTCCCGGAGGTAGGTGCGCACCACGTGGTCGACGTCGCCGTCGAGGGTGGCCGAGAAGAGCAGGGTCTGGTGCTCGCCCTGGATGCGCCGGAGGAACCACTCCACCTGGGGCAGAAAGCCCATGTCGGCCATGCGGTCGGCCTCGTCCAGCACCACGTGGCGCACGCCGGCCACGCTCACCGCCCCCCGCTCCCCCAGGTCGATGAGCCGTCCGGGGGTGGCGATCACGATGTCGGCGCCTGCCTTCAGGTGGGCGATCTGGCGCTCCATGCTGGCCCCGCCATAGACGGCGAGCACCTTGCGGCCCTTGGCGGCGGCCAGCGGCGCCAGCACGCCGGCCACCTGGTCGGCCAGCTCCCGGGTGGGTACCAGCACCAGCGAGTCGGGCCGGCCCGAGGCGGACGGCTGGCTGCGCTCGATGAGGGCCAGGCCGAAGGCGAGGGTCTTTCCCGAGCCGGTCTTGGCCTTGCCGCACACGTCGCGGCCGGCCAAGGCGTCGGGCAGCGTCAGGGCCTGGATGGGGAAGGGCTCGATGATGCCCCGGGCGGCCAGGGCGGCGACCAGTTCAGCGGACAGGCCGAGCGCGGCGAAGGTGGTGGACAAAGGGAACTCCTGGGTCTCGGGTGGGCCCTTCCTCGCACCCGGAGAACGCCGAGGAGCTGGTGAGGTGAGCCCGCGAACTGCACCCTGTGCGCAGCTCGCGCCCACTAGGCTACCGGTTCTCATGTGATGACTGTGGGAACTGCTCAATCCGGGCGCATCAATGCCGACGTAACAGGGGACAGGTGTGAGAAGTCTGGACTCCGCCCGAAAGGCCCGACGATGCCCAACCCCTCATCCCCCCGGCCGCCTGGCCCCCAGCGCGACAAGACCCGCAGCCTCGGGATCCAGATCGCCATGTTGGTGGCGCTCTTCGGCTTGGTCGTGTTCGTCGTCTACAACCTCTTGTCCGCCGGACCGGAGAAGGAGAAGGTCCCCGAGGTCACCCTCTCGGGAGCGGTGCAGGCCATCGAGGAGGGCAAGGTGGCCCGCCTCCACCTCAACGACGGCTCCCGCCGGGCCACGCTGATCCTGGTCAACGGCACCGAGGTCCAGACCGCCTACCCCTTGGGGTCGGGCCCCGCCCTCACCACCCAGGCCATCGAGTCCGACGTCAAGGTCACCGCCTCGCCCAACAAGACCGGCACCCCGTGGATGAGCATCATCCTCAGCCTCCTGCCCGTCCTGCTGCTGATCGGCTTCTTCATCTTCTTCATGGGCCCCAAGATGGGCATGAACGTGGGCCGCCTCTCCAAGTCCCGCCGCAGCCCGGCCGACGTCCCCACCACCCGGTTCACCGACGTGGCCGGCGCCGACGAGGCCGTGTCCGAGCTCCGGGAGCTGGTGGACTTCCTCTACGAGCCGGAGAAGTTCACCGCCGCCGGCGCCAAGATGCCCCGGGGCGTGCTGCTGGTCGGCCCCCCCGGCACCGGCAAGACGCTGCTGGCCCGGGCCGTGGCCGGCGAGGCGGGCGTGCCCTTCTTCGCCCTGTCCGGCTCCGACTTCGTGGAGACCTTCGTGGGCGTGGGCGCCTCCCGCGTGCGCCAGGTCTTCGCCGCCGCCCGCAAGCTGGGCCGGGCCATCATCTTCATCGACGAGATCGACGCCGTCGGCAAGACCCGCTCCAACAACAACAACGGCAGCGGCGCCGAGGAGCGGGAGAACACCCTCAACCAGCTGCTGGTGGAGATGGACGGCTTCAGCGAGTCCGGCATCATCGTGCTGGCCGCCACCAACCGGTCCGACGTCCTCGACGCCGCCCTCACCCGGCCGGGCCGCTTCGACCGCCGCATCACCGTCCCCGCCCCCGACCGGGTGGGCCGCACCAAGATCCTCGAGCTGTACGCCCGGGACCGACAGTTCGCCCCCGACGTCGACCTGGTGTCACTGGCCCGCCAGACCCCCGGCCTCACCGGCGCCGACCTGGCCTACCTCATGAACGAGGCGGCCCTGGAGGCGGCCCGCCACGGGTCCGGCGTCGTCACCGCCGCCCACCTCCACGCCGCCCTGGCCACCGCCGTCATGGGCCGGGCCCGCACCTCGGCCGTGGTCACCGAGCGGGACCGCCGCATCACCGCCTGGCACGAGGCCGGCCACGCCGTGGCCGCCCTGCTGCTGCCCCATGCCGACGACCCGGTGTCGGTCACCATCGTCCCCCGCGGCGTGGCCGGTGGCGTCACCTGGATGGGCGGCAACGACAACTCCTTCCTGACCCGGTCCGAGGCCGAGGCCCGCCTGGTGGTGGCCATGGCCGGCCGGGCCGCCGAGGAGCTGCACCTGGACGGCGACTACACCCAGGGCGCGGCCAGCGACTTCGCCTCGGCCACGTCGCTCGCCCTGTCGATGGTCAGCGAGTACGGCATGAGCGACCTGGGCCCCACCAGCCGGGCCGCTTACACCCACATGGGCAGCGGCCAGGCCGACCGCATCGGCGAGGCGGTGGACCGCATCCTGGAGGAGGCGCTCGACCACGCCCGCCGGCTCATCCGGGAGCACGCCCGGCTGCTGGAGGCGCTGGTGGCCGAGCTGCTGGTCGAGGAGACGGTCAGCGGCCACCGCTTGTCCAACCTGGCCGCCACCTTCCCCACCCCGCCCCGCACCCCGGCCTTCGTCGCCGAGCAGCTCCCCAACTGACCCCCGCCGCTCTCTGGAGTAAATAAGGTCCGGATTCCGGACCTTATTTACTCCAGAGCCGCGGTCAGCCGGCGTCGAGGGCGGCGCGCAGGGCGGCCACGGCGTCGCCCACCTGCTCGGGGGGGGCGCCGTCGAGGAGCAGGCGCATGAGGGCGGAGCCGACGATGACGCCGTCGGCGGTGGCACAGGCCTCCACGGCGTGGGCCGGCGTGGACACGCCGACGCCGAGCAGCACCGGCTTGTCGGTGTGGGCCTTGAGCCGCTTGGCCATGGTGGCGGCCGAGGCGGCCAGGCTGTCCCGCTCGCCGGTGGTGCCCATCACGCTCACCCCGTAGACGAAGCCGTGGGAACGGGCGCAGATCTGGGCCAGCCGGTCGTCGGGGGTGACGGGCGAGGCCAGCAGCACCGTTTCGACGTCCTGGGTGGCGGCCGCCGCCTCCCAGGGCCCCAGCTCCTCCAGCGGGACGTCGGGGATGTTGGCGCCCGAGACGCCGCCGGCCCGCAGCGAGGCGGCGAAGCGGCGGTGCCCGGCCCGGAACACGCTGTTGTAGTAGGTCATGGCCACCAGGGGCACCTGGGCCCCGGCCGCGGGCAGGGCGGCCACGATGGCGGCCGGCGTGGCCCCCAGCTCCAGGGCCCGCTGGGAGGCGGCCTGGATGGTGGGGCCGTCCATCACCGGGTCGGAGAAGGGGATGCCGATCTCCACCGCGTCGGCACCGGCCGCCGCCATGGCGGCCAGCACCTCGGTCCACCTCGGCCCCAGCCCGCCGGTGACGTAGGGGACGAGCAGCCTGGCCCCGCCGTCGCGCCGCTCGCGCAGGTGCGACTCCAGGAACCCCGCCGGCCGGGCGCTTCCCGTCACGGGCCGTCGAGCATTTGCATGACGTGCTCGGCGTCCTTGTCGCCCCGGCCCGACAT
>JBOGHQ010000047.1:0-7993 GCA_050744785.1 Acidimicrobiales bacterium
GCCCGGGCCAGCGGCCAGGCCCGCCCCCGCCAGGCGGCGGCCATGGCCGGCGGCGGGCGCCGGCAGCACTCGCCGTCGGGGCAGCGCGACGTGGCGCGGCCGGCCGTCTCATGGCCCCGGAACCAGCGGGCGTCGGCGACCCGGCAGCCCAGGGTGATGGCGTGGTGGCGGTCCACCTCGACGCGCGTACCGCACCAGAACTCGCCCGCTGGGGTGCTGGTGTACTGGGCGTGGTCGGCGAACTTGTCGGGTGAGCGGAAGGCCCGGCGGGTCCCCCACTCCCGGCAGGCCCGCTGCCCCTCGATGACGCCGTCGGGGTTGGCCGGGAACGGCATGCCGTTGTTCTCGTAGGCCTTCCAGATGACGCCGTCGGCGTCGGCCCGCAGGAAGTGGACCGGCAGCTCGAAGTGCCGGGTCAGCAGGTTGGTGAGGCGGTGAGCGGCCATCTCGTAGGAGATGTAGAAGACCTCCTTGAGGTCCTCCACCGCGATGTCCTCCTGGGCCCGGGCCCGGGCCAGCAGCTCGACGGCGGGCCGCTCGGGGGCGAGCACCGCACCGGCGAAGTAGTTGGCCTCCACCTGCTGGCGCAGGAAGGCCCCGAAATCGGATGGGTGGGGATGGTCGAGGGCGAAGTGGCCGAGGGTCTGGAGGACGACGGAGCGGGCCGCCCGCGTGGGCAGGGCGTTGCGCTGGTGGATGTAGATGCGCCGGTGGCGGAGGTCGGTGACGGCGCCGGCCGACACGGGCAGGTCCTGGACCCGGCGCAGGCTGAACCCGAAGTGGGCCACCAGGTCGCTCAGGGTCCGCTCCGCCACCGCCCCGGTGCCGTCGTAGCCGACGGCGGACAGCGCCGAGGTGGCGGCCTGCTCGACCTCGGGGAAGTAGTTGTCCCTCGCCCGCATCTCGGCTCGCAGCTCGACGTTGGCCCGCCGGGCCGCTTCCGGCGTGGCCGGCCCGGCCTGGCCCCCATCCTTCAAGGCGTCGAACAGGGCCACGACGTGCTCGAGCGCCTCGTCGGGGACGGCGGCGGTGGGCTTCAGCCGGGGCAGTCCCAGCGCCTTGTAGGCGGGGTCCTCCTGGGCCCGCTGGAGGGCGATGGCCAGCTGGGCCCGCCGGCTGGGCGCCTCGGTGGCCAGCAGGTCGGCCGGGGCCACGCCCAGGGCACCGGCCAGGGCGTCGATGAGCGAGAGCCGCACCTCGCGCCGGCCGTTCTCGACCAGCGAGAGGTAAGGGCCGGGCTTGCCCACCCGGGCGCCCAGGGCGTCGAGGGTGAGGCCCCGCTGGCGGCGCAGGTGGCGGAGGCGCTGCCCGAACACGAGGGTGTCGATGGAGGCCATGCAAGTTTCGCCTTCCGCAACGCACAGTGAAACTTTGGCGAATCTTAGCCTAACGACATCGTTGAAAGTGGCGCCGCCCGCAGGAACACTGGTTCCTGAGCACAGGAGGCACCGACATGGCGGCGGACGAGGGCATCCGGGTCATCCGAGCAGAGCTGGACGCCGGCCAGGAGGTCCTCACGCCCGAGGCGCTGGCCTTCGTCGCCGTCCTGCACCGGGCCTTCGACCGGCGCCGGCGCCTGTTGCTGCGGGCCAGGGCCGAGCGCCAGGCCCGCCTCGACGCCGGCGAGCGCCCCACCCTCCCGAGCCCCGACAGCCCGGTGCGGCGGGCCACGTGGTCGGTGGCGCCCGTGCCCAAGGACCTGGCCGACCGCCGGGTGGAGATCACCGGGCCCACCGACCGCAAGATGATGATCAACGCCTTGAACTCCGGGGCCCGGGTGTTCATGGCCGACTTCGAGGACGCCCTCTCCCCCACCTGGGCCAACGTGGTGGACGGCCAGCGCAACCTCCGCGACGCGGCCCGCGGCACCCTTTCCTACCGAACCGTCGATGGTCGCCAGTACGACGTGGGCGAGGGCGCCGCCACCTTGATGGTGCGCCCCCGGGGGTGGCACCTGGAGGAGCGCCACGTCCTGGTCGACGGCCAGGCCGTCGCCGCCGGCCTGCTCGACTTCGGCCTGGCTCTGTTCCACAACGCCCGCCCCCTGCTGGACGCGGGCTCGGGCCCGTACTTCTACCTGCCCAAGCTGGAGGGCCGGGAGGAGGCGGCGCTGTGGAACGACGTCTTCCTGGTCGCCCAGGAGGAGCTGGGCCTGGCGCCCGGCACGATCAGGGCCACGGTCCTGTGCGAGACGGTGCTGGCCGCCTTCGAGATGGACGAGATCCTCTACGAGCTTCGGGAGCACTCGGCCGGGATGAACGCGGGCCGGTGGGACTACATCTTCAGCGTCATCAAGAAGTTCCGGGCCGACCGGGACTTCGTCCTGCCCGACCGCTCCCTGGTGTCCATGACGGTCCCGTTCATGCGGGCCTACACCGAGCTCCTGGTGCGCACCTGCCACCGCCGCAAGGCCCACGCCATCGGCGGCATGGCCGCCTTCGTGCCCAACCGGCGCGACCCCGCCGTCACCGAGGCCGCTCTCCAGAAGGTCCGCGACGACAAGCTGCGGGAGGCGGGCGACGGCTTCGACGGCACCTGGGTGGCCCACCCGGACCTGGTACCGGTGGCCATGGACGTGTTCGACACCGCCCTCGGCGCCCGGCCCAACCAGCTCGAGCGCAAGCGGGTCGACGTGGCGGTCTGCGGCGGCGACCTGCTGGCGGTGGCCGCCACCGACGGCGACGTCACCGAAGCCGGCCTGCGCACCAACGTGTCGGTGGGCGTGCGCTACCTGGCAGCCTGGCTCGGCGGCGCCGGCGCCGTGGCCATCGACAACCTGATGGAGGACGCCGCCACGGCCGAGATCTGCCGGGCCCAGGTCTGGCAGTGGTGCCGCCACGGGGTGCCCCTCCGGGAGGGCCCCACCGTGACCCGTGCTCTGGTGGCCGGCGTCCTCGACGACGAGCTGGCCCGGCTGCGAGCCGGCCTCGGTCCCGACCAGTACCGGGCGGGCCGCTTCGACGAGGCCCGCCGGCTCTTCGAGCACGTAGCCCTCGACGAGGGCTTCACCGAGTTCCTGACCATCCCCGCCTACGAGCTCCTCGACTGAGGACCGCACCACCGACCGCACCCGACCGCACCCGACCGCACCGACCGCACCCGACAGGAGGACCTGGTGGCCACCACCAACGGCAACGGCATCAACGGCAACGGCACCGGACACGACGGCCCGACCGGGGCGGTGAGCGGCAGCGCCCACCTCCAGGCCGCCGACCTGGAGGCCGACTGGCGGGACAACCCCCGCTGGCAGGGCGTCCGGCGCGACTACACGCCCGCCGACGTGCTCCGCCTCCGGGGCTCGTTCCGCCCCGAGCACACCCTGGCCACGGCCGGCGCCGAGCGGCTGTGGCGGCTGTTGCACGAGCAGGACTACGTGCACGCCCTGGGCGCCATGACCGGCGGCCAGGCCGTGCAGATGGTCCGGGCCGGGCTGCAGGCCATCTATCTCAGCGGCTGGCAGGTGGCCGCCGACGCCAACCTGGGCGAGCAGGTCTACCCCGACCAGAGCCTCTACCCGGCCAACAGCGTTCCGGCCGTGGTGCGCCGCATCAACAACGCCCTCCTGCGGGCGGACCAGATCGAGAGCGCAGAGGGGCGGGTGAGCCGCCACTGGCTGGCGCCCATCGTGGCCGACGCCGAGGCCGGCTTCGGCGGCGCCCTCAACGCCTACGAGCTGATGCGGTCACTCATCGAGGCCGGCGCCGCCGCCGTGCATTTCGAGGACCAGCTGGCGTCGGAGAAGAAGTGCGGCCACATGGGCGGCAAGGTGCTGGTGCCGACCGCGCAGCACATCCGCAACCTGGTGTCGGCCCGCCTGGCCGCCGACGTGGCCGGGGTGCCCACGCTGATCGTGGCCCGCACCGACTCGCTGGGCGCGGCCCTGCTCACCACCGACGTCGACGAGCGGGACCACCCCTTCCTCACCGGCGAGCGCACCGCCGAGGGCTACTTCTGCACCCGGCCCTGCCTGGAGGTGGCCATCGCCCGGGCCCAGGCCGCCGCCCCCTACGCCGACGTGCTGTGGTGCGAAACCTCCACCCCCGACCTGGACGACGCCCGCCGCTTCGCCGAGGCCGTCCTGGACCGCTTCCCCGGCAAGCTCCTCGCCTACAACTGCTCGCCGTCGTTCAACTGGAGGCGCCACCTGGACGACGCCACCATCGCCCGCTTCCAGAAGGAGCTGGGGGCCATGGGCTATCGCTTCCAGTTCATCACCCTGGCCGGCTTCCACGCCCTCAACGCGGCCATGTTCGAGCTGGCCGCCGGCTACACGGCCCGGGACATGAGCGCCTACGTCGACCTCCAGGAGCGGGAGTTCGCCATGGAGGCGGCCGGCTACACCGCCACCCGCCACCAGCGCGAGGTCGGCGCCGGCTACTTCGACGAGGTGGCCAAGGTCATCTCCGGGGGCCGGGCCGCCACCCTCGCCATGGTCGGCTCGACCGAGACCGACCAGTTCGAGGCGGCGCCAACTCCCGAGTAAATAAGGTCCGGAATCCGGACCTTATTTACTCGGGACGTGCGTCAGGGGCGGCTCAGTGGTCCTCGAGCCACTCCTCGGCGAGGGCGTCGGGGTCCTCCTTGTCGACGTCGGCACGCTTGTTGAGCTCGGTGAGGTCCTCGGTGGTGAGGTCGGCGGAGATCCCGTCGAGGATCTCCTCGACCTCGTCGGTGGCCACCTGGGTGCGGAGCACGGGGACCACGTTGTCGGCGTTCTGGAGGTTCTTGTCGTCCTCCAGCACCACGAAGTTGCGGGCCACTATGGCGCCGTCGCTGGAGAAGATGAGGGCCACGTCGACATCCCCGTTCTCGAGGGCCGTCTTGGAGAGCGGCCCGCCGGCGTCGAGGGCCTTGAAGCTCTTGAACCTGAGCCCGTAGGTCTGCTCCAGGCCCACCTGGCAGAAGGGCCGCTGGGGGCACTCGGGCGGGCCGCCCAGGGTGAGGTCGCCCGCCACCGGCGCCAGGTCGGACAGCTTGGTCAGCTTGAGCCGGTCGGCGGTGGCCTTGGTGACGGCGAAGGCGTTGGCGTCGATGGCCGGGGAGGGCTGAAGGGCGGTGAGCTGCTTGGTGGCCAGCAGGGTGCGGAGCTTCTCGGTGGTCTCCTCGGCGTCGGGCGTGGCCTGGCCGGCGCCGGAGTTGAAGAACTCGAGCTCCGTCGCGGCGTACCCGGGGTACATGTCGATCTCGCCCCGCTCCAGGGCGGGCGCCACCAGCTCGCGGTTGCCGAGGTTCTCGCGGACCTCCACCGTGTAGCCCGCCTCCTCCAGGGCGCCGGCGTAGATGTGGGCCAGGATGGCGCTCTCGGAGAAGTTGAAGGCGCCGATGGTGATCTCGCCCTTCGCCGCGGTGGGCCCCTCGGGTGTCGCGCTGGCGGTGCCCTCGTCGTCGTCGTCGTCGCCGCAGGCGCCGGCCACCAGGGCCACCACGGCCAGGAGCACCACGGGCAGCAGGCGCCGGGTGGATCGGTTCATGGTGTGTGTCCTTCCTCGGGAGTCAGGTCGCCGCCGCGACATCCTGGCCAGTCTTGCCTGAAGTACGTCCTTCCCGCCGGAAGGGCGTTACAGCCCGTTCGAGGGCGGCCAGCCCGACCTCGGTCAGGGTGGCAACGGCGGCGACCAGCACGGCGCCGGCGAACACCTGCACGAAGTCCCGCTGGGCCAGGCCGTCCACGATGTAGCGGCCCAGCCCGCCCCAGGCGACCAGGGCGGCCAGGGTGGCGGTGGCCACCACCTGGACGGCGGCGGTGCGGACGCCGGCCAGGACCAGGGGAAGCGACAGGGGTACCTCCACCCGCCGCAGCATCTGGGCGCCCGTCATGCCCATGCCACGGGCCGCCTCCCGCACCTCGGGGTCGACCCCCCGGACGCCGACGTAGGCGTTGGTCACCATGGGCGGCAGGGCCAGGGCCACCAGGGCGACGAAGGCGGGCCGCACGCCGATGCCCACCATCTCGGTGGCCAGCACGAGGATGGCGAAGGACGGGATGGCCCGCCCCACGTTGGCCAGGTTCATGGCCACCGCCCCACCCCGCCCGACGTGGCCGAGGCCCACGCCGATGGGCAGGGCCACGGCGGCGGCCACCAGCACGCACAACGCCGAGAGCAGCAGGTGCTCACTGAGGCGGTGCGGGATGCCGTTGTCCCCCCGCCAGTGGGCGGCGGTGGTGAACCAGCCCACCACGTCGGCCAGGAAGCTCACGGTGCGGCCCAGCGGGTGAGACGGCGTTGGGCCAGGGCCAGGACCACGTCGGCCACCACGGCCAGCGCCACGGACAGGACCGAGCCCACCACCAGGGGCGTACGGAAGTCCCGGATCAGCCCCTCCAGGATGAGCTGGCCCAGCCCGCCCTGTCCCATCACGGCCGTCACGGTGACCAGCCCGATGGTGGTGACGGTGGCGATGCGGATGCCGGCCACGATGACGGGAGCGGCCAGGGGCAGCTCCACCCGCAGCAACCGCTGCCGTCCGGTGAGCCCCATCCCGACGGCCGCCTCGCGGACGTCGGGGTCCACCCCGTCGAGGCCGACCAGGATGTTGCGGATGAGGATGAGCAGCGTGTAGCTCACCAGCGCGATCAGCGAGGTCGTGCGGGTGAGCCCCGTCCAGGGGGCCAGCAGGGCCAGGGCGGCCAGCGACGGGATGGCGTAGAGCACGCCAGTGGCGGCCAGGACGGCGCCCTTCAGCCGCCGGCGGGGCCGGGCCAACAGCGCCAGTGGGAAGGAGAGGGCCAGGCCGATGAGCACGGCGAGGGCGGTGAGCTCCAGGTGCTGGCGGGCGGCGGCGCCGATGTCGTCCCAGTGGCGGGAAACCCAGTCCCAGCGAACCCACGGGTCATGCACCGGGCCAGACTACGTAGGCCATGATCCGGCTCGAGGGCGTCACCAAGCGCTACCCCAACGGCCACGTCGCCGTGGACGCCCTCGACCTCGAGGTCGGCGCCGGTGAGGTCTGCATGCTGGTGGGACCGTCGGGGTGCGGCAAGACCACGACCCTGAAGATGATCAACCGGCTGGTGGAGCCCACCAGCGGCCGCATCCTGATCGACGGCGAGGACGTCACCCAGGGCGACCGGGTCCAGCTCCGTCGTCGCATCGGCTACGTGATCCAGCAGGTGGGCCTGTTCCCCCACCTCAGCGTGGCCGACAACGTGGCCACCGTGCCCCGGCTCCTCGGCTGGGACAAGGCTCGCGTCCGGGCCCGCGTCGACGACCTGCTCGGCCTGGTGGGCCTCGACCCGGCCCTGTTCCGCGACCGGTCGCCCCACCAGCTGTCGGGCGGCCAGCGCCAGCGGGTGGGCGTGGCGCGCGCCCTCGGGGCCGATCCGCCCGTGCTGCTCATGGACGAGCCCTTCGGCGCCATCGACCCGGTGAACCGGGAGCGGCTCCAGCAGGAGTTCCTGCGCCTCCAGGAGGACGTGGGCAAGACCGTCGTCTTCGTGACCCACGACATCGACGAGGCGGTGAAGCTCGGGGACCGCATCGCCGTGCTGCGCCAGGGCGGCGTCCTGGAGCAGTACGCCCCGCCGGCGGAGCTGCTGGCCTCGCCGGCGTCGGAGTTCGTGGCCGACTTCGTGGGCGCCGACCGCGGCCTCAAGCGGCTCAGCGTCACCGCCATCGACGCCGCCGACCTGGAGAAGCCGCCCGTCGTCTCCCTGGACGCCACGCTGGCCGAGGCCCGCCTGTCGATGGACGCCGAGGGCGCGGCCTGGGCCATCGTCCTGGACAGCGACGGGCACCTGCACGGCTACCTGGGCCGCAGCCGGGCCCAGGGCGACGGCTTGGTGGGCGACCGCGCCCGGCGCATGGACGCGTGGGTCCCCGTGGAGGCCAAGCTCAAGGACGCCTTCTCGGAGATGCTGCTCCACGACGCCGGCTGGGTGGCCGTGCTGGACGGGGACCGGTTCTGCGGCGTCCTCACGCCCGACTCCCTCCACGCCGCCATGCGGCGATCCATCGGGCCCGACGGCGGTCCCGGCGGGACGGGCTAGTGCCTC
>JBOGHQ010000048.1:0-2092 GCA_050744785.1 Acidimicrobiales bacterium
GCCTGGGCCAGCGCCGCCGCCGCCCTCGCCGAGGCGGACGGGCCGGCCGCCGCCGGGACCGCGTCGCCGGGCCGGGCCACACCGTCTCGCAGAAGGAGCAGCACACCGTGAAAGGACCCCGGGTCCTCGCCGTCATCCTGGTGGTGGTGGTGGCCAGCTTCGTGGCCGTCATCCGCTATGCCTTCGAGGCCGACGGCCTCGGCGCCGCCCAGAGCCTCGGGCGGGTCTACCGCTACGCCGGCAACGACCAGATCATCTGGGCCAAGCTGCTGGACGAGGACGCCCAGGTCGTCGGCCGGGTGTGCTCGGTGCCCCTGGTGGCCGAGCGTCGCTGCCCGGCCGAGTCGGCCCTCTTCCACGCCGCCTACCCGCGCAGCGACGTGTCCACCCAGGCCCTCATCGAGGCCCTCCAGGACGCCGTGCCGGTGGTGGTGGACAAGCAGACCGGCAAGGCGGTGGCCAAGGTCCTGGCCACCCTGCTGTTCCCCATGCTGATCCTGGCCAACCTGTTCGGCATCATCTTCCTGTCCCGGGGTGGCCAGGGCGGCGGGGTGGCCGACGTCATCGGCTTCGGCCGCATCGCCCGCCGCCGCCAACAGAAGCGCAACGCCCCCCCGCCGGTCACCTTCGCCGACGTGGCCGGGGCCGAGGTGGCCGTGGCCGAGCTGCGCGAGGTCACCGACTACCTCACCAACCCCCGCCGCTTCGAGGAGTTCGGGGCCTCCCCGCCTCGGGGGGTGCTGCTGTTCGGCCCGCCCGGGTGCGGCAAGACCCTGCTGGCCCGAGCCGTGGCCGGGGAGTCGCAGGTGGCCTTCGTGCCCATCTCCGGCGCCGCCTTCGTGGAGTCGCTGGTGGGCGTGGGCGCGGCCCGGGTCCGCGACCTGTTCGCCCAGGTGCGGGCGCTGGCGCCGGCCATCGTGTTCATCGACGAGATCGACGCCGTGGGCCGCAGCCGGGAGGGCGAGGGGGCCTCGGGCGGCGAGCGGGAGCAGACCCTCAACCAGCTGCTGGTGGAGATGGACGGCTTCGAGGTGACCTCCGGCATCGTGGTGATGGGCGCCACCAACCGGCCCGACATCTTGGACCCCGCCCTGCTGCGCCCGGGCCGCTTCGACCGCCACATCACCCTGGAGGCGCCCGACGTCCACGGCCGCCAGGCCATCCTGGAGCTGCACGCGGCCGGCAAGCCCATCGGCGCCGACGTGGACTTCGAGGCCCTGGCCCGCTCGACGCCGGGCTTCACCGGCGCCGACCTGGCCAACGTGGTCAACGAGGGCGCCCTGGTGGCCATGCGCCAGGGTGCGGCCGGCACCCGCATCCGGGCCTCGGACCTGGGCGAGGCCGTCCAGCGGGTGCTGCACGGGCCCCAGCGCCGGGGCCGGCTGATGACGGCCGAGGAGCGCAAGCGCATCGCCTACCACGAGGCCGGCCACGCCCTGGTGGCCGCCGCGGTGGGCCACGGCGCCCGGGTCCACCGGGTGTCGGTGATGGCCCGGGGCGAGGGCCTCGGCCACGCCATGATCGGCGACGACCAGGACCGGGTGCTGCTCACCCGCAGCGAGCTGGAGGACCAGCTGGCGGTGGTCATGGGTGGGGTGAGCGCCGAGGAGCTGTGCTTCGGGGAGGCCAGCACGGCCGGCGAGCACGACGTGGAGCGGGCCAACCGGCTGGCCCGGCGCATGGCCGGCCGCTACGGCATGGCCCCCGACCTGGGCCGCCTCCTGGTCCTCACCAGGGGGGGCTACCTCAACGAGTCGGCCGGCCTGGAGCCGGTGTCGGGCCAGAGCCTGGCCGCCTTCGACCACGAGGTGACCCGCCTCATCGCCGCCGCCGAGGCCCGGGCCCTCGCCCTGCTGGAGCGGCACCGGGAGCACCTGGAGCACCTGGCCGGGCGCCTGGAGGAGGAGGAGAGCCTGGAGGGGGCCGGCCTGGAGGCGTTGCTCGGGCCGGTGCGGCCCCAGGAGAACCTGCTGGCGGCCGGGGGACCGCCCTCGAACGGGGCCGCCCCCCGGTCCCGGGCCAGGGGCCGCGCCCGCCCGTGAGGCGAGCCATGGCGGCGGCGGCCGGCCTGGCCGTGGTGGCGGCGGCCGCC
>JBOGHQ010000049.1:0-3771 GCA_050744785.1 Acidimicrobiales bacterium
GCGCTCGATCGGGCCGCGGCGCGCGCCGGCGCCGACGCCGTCATCGCCGAGCTGCCGTACGGGTGGGACACCGTCCTCGACCGCCAGTTCGAGGGCGGCACCGACCTGTCGGGCGGCCAGTGGCAGCGCGTGGCCCTGGCCCGGGCCCTGTGCGCGGTGCGCCAGGGGGCGGGACTGGTCCTGCTCGACGAGCCCACCGCCCAGCTCGACGTCCGGGGCGAGGCGGAGATCTTCGACCGCATCCTGTCCGCCACCCGCGCTTCGACGACGGTGCTGATCTCGCACCGCTTCTCGACCGTCCGCCACGCCGACCGCATCTGCGTCCTCGAGCAGGGCCGGGTCGTGGAGCTGGGCACCCACGCCGAGCTCGTGGCCGCCCGGGGCCGCTACCGCACCATGTTCGATCTCCAGGCCGAGCGCTTCGGCACCAGCGAGGACGAGGAGGGCGTGGTGTATGACGTCCTCTGAGACTGTGGCCCGAAGGAGCGCGGGCACCGACGTCGAGATGCCGCCCGCCCTGCGGTCGATGTGGCGCTTGCTCCGCCTGGGCTACCGGAACGAACCGGCCCTGCTGGCCGCCTCGCTGGTACTGGCCCTGCTGGCCTCGCTGCCCGACGCCCTGCTGGCCCTTTGGCTCAAGCTGCTGGGCCAAGGTGTCCTCGAGGACGACTCGGGGCTGGTGACCTTTGCCGCGGTGGGCATGGGCGCCTCGGCCACCGCCACCTGGTTCCTGCGCACCGTCAGCACCCGCGTCCAGCGCCGCTTCCGCGACAAGATCACCATCGCCCTGGAGACCCACGTGGCCCAGCTCCAGGCGTCGGTGGCCACCATCGCCCACCAGGAACGGCCCGAGCTGCTCGACCGCCTGTCCCTGCTGCGCAACCACGTCTTCGTCCTCGACCACATGTACATGTCGGTGTTCACCATCGGCGGCTGGGCCCTGCGGCTGGCCGTGACCATCGGGCTCATGGCCACGGTCCACCCCGCGCTGGTGCTGCTGGCCGTCTTCGCGGCGCCCACGGTGGCGGCGGCCATGTGGCGGCCCGGCATCGAGCGGAAGGCTGAGGAGCGGGGCGCCCAGGCCGAGCGCCTGGCCCGCCATCTGTTCAACCTGGCCACCACCGCCCCGCCCGGCAAGGAGGTCCGCGTCACCGGCATCGGCGACCGGCTGGTGGCCCAGCGCCGAGAGCGATGGGAGCGCTGGTACGGCGAGGTGGCGCCGGCCCGCTGGACCAGTGCGGCCTGGAACGCGGTGGCGTGGGCCGTCTTCGGCCTGGGGTACGTGGGCGCGGTGGTGTGGGTGTCGGCCGGCCTGGACGCCTCGCCCGGCGACGTCCTGCTGGTACTGGCTGCGGGCGCCCGCCTGTCCTCCTACATCGGCGCCACTGTGGGCGAGATCGGGTTCCTGCGGGGCATCTGGATGGACGGGGCCCGGCGGCTGGCCTGGCTCGAGGACTACTCCGCCTCGCTGATGGCCGCCGCCGATGCTCCCGCGCCCGACCGGCTCTCCACCGGCATCGCCCTGGAAGAGGTGTCGTTCGCCTACCCCGGCACCGAGCGGCTGGTGCTCGACGACGTCTCGCTGGAGCTGCCGGCCGGGTCGGTGGTGGCCGTGGTGGGCGAGAACGGGGCGGGCAAGACCACTCTGGTCAAACTGCTCTGCAAGCTCTACGAGCCGCAGGCGGGCCGCATCCTCGTCGACGGCGTGCCCCTGGCCCGCATCCGGCCCCACGAATGGAGGGCCCGGCTGGCGGGCGCCTTCCAGGACTTCTTCCGCTTCGAGCTGCGGGCCGGCCAGTCGGTGGGGCTCGGTGACCTGCCCCGTCTCGACGACGAAGCGGCCGTCGCCACCGCGGTGGAGCGGGCCGGGGCGGACGACGTCGTCGCCAAGCTGCCCGAAGGCCTGGCCAGCCAGCTCGGCCCCACCTGGCCCGAGGGCGTGGAGGTGTCGTTCGGCCAGTGGCAGAAGCTGGCGCTGGCCCGGGGCTTCATGCGCGACGACGCCCTGCTCCTGGTGCTGGACGAGCCCACCGCCGCCCTGGACGCCGAGACCGAGCACGCCCTGTTCGAGCGCTACGCGGCGGCGGCCCGAAACGACCACGGCGAGGGGAACGGCCGCATCACCATCCTGGTCTCCCACCGCTTCAGCACCGTGCGCATGGCCGATCTCATCGTGGTCATGGACGGCGCGCGCGTGGTGGAGGTGGGCAGCCACGCCGACCTTGTCGCAAGGGGCGGCCAGTACGCCGAGCTGTACGCCATCCAGGCCGCCGCCTACCGATAGCGGATCACCGGCTGGAGGTTGTCCGGGCGTTCAGGCCCGGCGCTCGCCCTCGATGGTGAGGTCGCGCAGGTAGAACCAGTAGGTGCGCTTGCGGCACACGCCCCAGAGCGTCCAGAGCTGCCGGAACATGCGCCAGCTGCGCCGGTACCCCGCTCGCCAACCGAACTTCTGCCGCTTGGTGCGGTGGGTGACGCCAGGCATGATCCGGGCCGTGCAGGGCATGCGGGCCTCGGTGACCACCTCGTTGAGCATGATCTCGATCAGGTAGCCCTCGCGCTTGGCGGGTGGCACGGCCTCGAAGACCCAGCGGGGCATGATGCGCTCGCCGGTGGTGGGCGGGAACCGCAGCACCACCGGGTTCCAGAACCCGTAGTCGAAGACGCCGAGCGACATGGCGGCCCGCCCCTCCAGGTAGGGCCGGCAGACGGCGTCGAGGTGGGCGCTGGTGAGACCCAGGAGGTCGGCGTCGACGAACAGGATGGCGTCGGCGTCGCTCAGCGCCACGCCCGCCTCCATGGCCAGCGCCTTGGAGCCCTGCCCGGGGCCGGGGGTGGGCCGGCGCAGCACCTTGGCACCGGCCGCCAGGGCCCGCTCGGCCGTGTCGTCGGTGGAGCCGTCGTCCACCACGATCACCTCGCGCACCGCGTTGCAGCCCAGGCAGGCCGCCACCACGCCGGCCACGGTGGCGGCCTCGTTCCGGGCCGGGACGATGGCGTCGACGATGGACTCCGAGCGGAGCCGCACCGGCCGGTCAGCCGTCCCCGAGCTTGGCGTGGTCCCAGGACACCATCCGCTCCACGTCGATGCGCACCGCCACCCGCTTGGCGCTCATGCGCTCCAGGCGGGGCCGGTCGGCCTCGGTGAGGTGACCGCCGTAGCGCTCGAACACGCTCCGCCCGGCGGCCAGCACCGCCTCCCGATCCTCCAGGATCGTCGCCGTCCCGATCAGCTGCACGCCCTTGAGCTCGTTGTAGGCACCGCCCGACTCGGCCAGGCACGTGATGCGGGGGTCGCGGCGGAGGTTGGCCACCTTCTGGGACCGGCCGTAGGTCCACAGGGCGGGCCGGCCGTCCAGGAACCCGTACCACATGGCCACCAGATGGGGGCGCCCGTCGCGACCGACGGTGGCGACCTGGAGATGGTGGGGCTCGTGGAGGAAGGCCTCCACCTCGGCCGGGCTCATGCGGATCTCGGCGCGCCGGTTCACCGGGCGGAGGCTACGGGACATCCCCGCCCTCCCCGCACAACGCCCTCAAGGAACGAGGCGGTTGTGCCGACGCGCGACGTCACCGTGAACGGTGGGCGTGTGCCCGGCCGGCGTGGGGCGCCGCCCAGGGCGGGGGGCGCAGCCAGGCGTGCGCGATTCGGCACGCCCCACACGAGGGAGAAGCCATGAGGGTTCGAGTGATCGCGGTGGCCGTGGCCGCCAACCTGGCGGCGGGGACGGTGGCGGTCGCCGCCATGGGCGGCAAGGAGCAGCCCATCGT
>JBOGHQ010000050.1:0-6289 GCA_050744785.1 Acidimicrobiales bacterium
CCCGAGACCAGAAGGCCGTGGGGCGGCACCGTTCTGGCGTTAGCGTCTCGAAATGGCCCTGTCACTATGGCTGGAGCAGTCGGAGCTGGCCGTGGAGCCGGGGGAGTCGGCCCGCTCCAGCGTGACGGTGGCCAACCGGTCGGGGGCCGGCGTGCGGGTGCGGCTGGCCGTCACCGGGCCGGCCGAGCAGTGGGTGTGGGTCATCCCCACCGAGCTGGACGTGGCGGCCGGGTCCGAGGCCACCACCGGCCTGGTGGCCCGGGTGCCCCGGGCGGCCGAGCCGGCGGCGGGGCCCTACCCGTTCGAGGTGGTTGCCTCCTCGGCCGGCGAGCCGGCCGTCGAGGAGCGGGCCGCCGGGACGCTCGAGGTCAGCCCCTTCGTGGAGCTCTCGCTCCTCGTCCAGCCCCACGCCGGCGACGACGCCGCGCCCCGCACCGTCACGGTGTTCAACCGGGGCAACACCGCCGTACCGGTGGCCCTTCGCGCGACGAGCGACGACGACGCGGTGCAACTGGAGTTGCAGCCCGACGAGGTGGTCCCTGCGCCGGGCGAGTCGGTGACGGCCGAGCTGCGGCTGCGGGCCGGTCGGGCCAGCCGGTCAGGGCCGGCGTCCAGCTCCTTCTCCATCACGGCCGTGCCCACCGGCGCGGCCGCAGGAGCGGAGCCGGTCGACACCTCAGGGACCGTCGCCCGGCCCGTTCCCCCGCCGGCCCGGCGGGCGGTGGCGGCCGGCGTGGTGGCGCTGGCCGTCCTGCTGTTGATCGGGCTGGTGGTCGCGTCGGGCGGGGGCGACCCCGAGCCGTCCGTGGTCGCTTCCGGCAGCAGCAGCACCACCGCCGCCCCGGACTGCATCGTGACCGGGCACGTCGACCAGCGGGTCACCGGGCTCACCCCTGAGGACATTCCCAAGCTGCCGGCCGACTTCTCGTTCTTCGAGGTCGCCGCGGACGGCTGCTCACCGGTGCGGTGGAACCCCTGCGAACCGGTTCACTACGTCATCAACCCAGCCGGCGCCACGCCCACCGGCGTGGCCGACGTGCGAGAGGCGTTCCGCCGGCTCGGCGAGGTGACCGGTATGGCCTACGTCGAGGACGGCATGACCGACGAGGTCGGCACTGGTGGCGGGCGGGGGCGGGAGGCCTACCAGCCGCAGCGCTACGGCCAGCGCTGGGCGCCCATCCTGGTGAGCTGGCAGCGGTCCAACCGGGGCACCGAGACGGTGCAGGTGGTGGGTGGGGGGTTCCCCACCCTGGCCGGCGACGTGTACGTGACCGGGAACCTGTTCCTCAACCCCGACGCCGTCACCAATCCGGCGACGGGGGCCAAGGTGGGCGGGGGGTTCGGCACCGAGACCGGGTTCGGCGCCATCGGTCCGGAGGGCGTCACCTGGGGGCGCATCATCCTCCACGAGCTGGCCCACATCATGGGGCTGGGCCACGTCCGGGACCCCTCCCAGCTGATGTACCCCGAGACCAGCGACCACACCGGCCGGCCGGCCCGGTTCGCCGCCGGCGACCTGGCCGGCATAAGCCACCTCGGCAAGGAGGCAGGCTGCCTCAACACGCCACCGCTGGACACGCCCACGCGCGGCATCTCCGGGCGGGGCGGCCAGCCGCCCACGACGGCGGCTCGCACCAGCACGACGTGAGGTCAGAAAACCCGAAATCCCGGCCAACAGTCGAATCGGGGCGCTACCTTCTGCTCCGCCCGACAGAAGGGGGGGCTGGCGTGACCGCTCCGGAGGGGACCGTCGAGGAGCTCGAGTGCGAGCAGCACGGCGCGCCGACGTTGCTCACCTGCGCCCACTGCGGCACGCCCCTCTGCCCGCGCTGCGCCGTTTGGACCGAGGTGGGCCAGAAGTGCGCCACCTGTTCGGGACGCAAGGCCGCCTCGCGCTCGGCCCGGTCCCGTACCGCTACCTTCGCCTTCATCGGGCTGGCAGCCCTGGTCCTGGGGGCGGGCGCGTTCTACCTCGGATCGGACGCCTTTCAGGGCAGCGGCAACAGCGACTCCAGCCTGGCCGCGACCGGGACGCCGACGGTCGGCGTGGGCGAGCCGGTCACCCAGCGCGGCATCACCTACGTGGTGTCGAAGTTCGAGTGCGGCGTCGGTTCGGTGGGCCCAGCGTCCGCCGGAGCGACCGCAGCGGGCCAGTTCTGCCTCCTGCACGTCACGGTGCGCAACGACGGCGGCAACCCGGTCGTCTTCCCCGTGACCCAGCAGTTCCTGCTCGACGACACCAAGCGCCGCTACACCGTCGACCCCGGGGCCACCATCGCCAACGCCGTCGCCGCCGACCGGCAGACGACCCCCTCGGTGCTGGCCGGCCAGCTGAACCCCGGCGCCGAGGTGAGCAACGTCTACGTCTACGACGTGCCGGCCGGCGTGGAGCCGGCCGCGGCCGAGCTGCACGCCATCCAGCCCGGCTCGGGCGGCGGCATCGTGCGGGTCCCTGACCGGGAGGTACTGATCCATCTGACGTCGTCGACCTGAGGTTCGAGCAGAATCTCGGCCCGCAGGATCGCCAGCGGCGTGCGCAGCTCGAGGGAGGCGTGGCCACGAAGCCTTGCGGGCCGGCACGTAGCGGCGCTGATCAGGTCAGGCCAGCGCCTCGAGCCGGCACGGGAGCGTGCCCTTGGGGCGCAGGGCCAGGTCGACCTCCAGCGCGGGCTCCTCGAGCAGCGACCGCAGCCGGTAGCGGCTCACGAGGGCGGCCACCGCCGCGGTCAGTTCGGCCATGGCCAGATGCTCGCCGATGCACTTTCGAGGGCCGCCCCCGAAGGGGAACTGGGTGTAGCCGGCCCGGCGGGTCGACGCCGCCGGGACCGCCGGACGGTCGGGCGAGAAGGTGAACGGATCGGGCCAGACCGACGGCTGGTGCTGGACACCCCAGATGCTCACGGCCATGATGCGGCCCGGCTCCACGGGGTAGCCGAGGAGCTCCGTGGCGGCGGCCGCCTTGCGGACGACGGTGTGGGCGGGCGGGTACAACCGCATGGCCTCGTTGACCACCTGGGTGGTGAAGGGGAGGGCGTCCCCGTCGGGCGTGACGGCCGGCGCGGCCGCCTCGGCCCGCAGGCGTTCCTGCACCTCCTCGTGCCGGCCCACCAGGTGGAGCGTGAAGGCCAGGGCGCTGCCCGTGGTCTCGTGGCCGGCGATGAGGAAGATGATCACCTCGTCCCGCACGTCCTCGTCGCTGAGTGCTCCCCCGGTCTCGGGGTCGCGCGCCGTCAGCAGACGGCTGAGCAAGTCGGTGCCCTCGGCGCCCGTCCTGCGCCGCTCGGCGATGAGGGAGTCGGCCAGGTCCCAGACGACCCGGCGGATGCGCTCGCCCCGGCGGTTGGCGGGGGTGGGCAGCCAGTGGGGGGTGCGGACCGGCGTGAGGGCGCGGTGCTTCAGGTGGTCCCCGAGCGGGGGCAGCACGGCCCGGAGGACCGGGGCGGCCTGCACGATGTCCTTGCCAAAGACGCTGCGGCCGAGGGCCGACAGGGCGTAGCGCATCGACAGGTCGTGGAGGTCGACGGGCCGGCCCGCGCCGGCGTCGGCTTCGACCCATGACACCAGGTCGGCGGTAGCGGCGGCGATGGCCTCGCCATGGGAGGCTGCTGCCTTCTTGGTGAACAGGGGCTGGGCAATGCGCCGGTGGCGCAGCCAGCGGTCACCGCTGCTCACCAGCAGGCCGTCGCCCAGGAAGTGACGGAACTCCCCGATGACCGGCGCGTCCTTCACGTAGTTGCCGGCGTCGCCGGCGAGCACCCGGTGGGCGCCCTCCGGCGAGAACACCGCGTCGAACTCGAACCCGATGCGCGGCGGGCCGACGCGGAAGCGGGCGATGTCGCCCTGCGTCGCCATGGCGTGGGCGTAGGTGGCCAGCTGGTCGCGCTGAAGCTGCCGAGTGGCACCGAGGAGCAGGGACCCCCGAGCCGATGGCGGCGTCTTCACCTGCACGGGACCAGTGTCCCACCGCTGGCGGGTTCCCGCCTTCGCCGGCGGGCGGCAGGGGGGAGGGCCGCCCGCCGGCGGGATGGGGCCGCCTAGACGGCCGAGGAGTTGGCGTCGATGGCCGTGGCCCCGGAGCCGTTGGTGATCTCCACCTTGCGGGGCTTGGCCTGCTCCGCCACCGGGATGGACACGGTGAGCACGCCCTGGTCGAAGGTGGCCTCGATGCCCTCCGCATCGAGCCCCTCGCCGAGGAACAGCTGGCGGGTGAAGGAGCCCTGAGGCCGCTCGGAGACGATGACCTCGTCGCTGTCCTCCCGGCGCCAGCTGCGCTCGGCCTGGACCTGGAGCACGTTCTTCTCGACGGTGAGGTCGACCGAGGACGGGTCCACGCCGGGCAGGTCGAAGTGGACCAGGAAGCGGTCGCCACGGCGGTAGGCGTCCATGGGCATCACCGCGGGCCGGGTGGAGGCACCGCCCCAGCTCTGCTGGGTGAGCCGGTCGAGCTCACGGAACGGATCGAAGCGCATCAGCACGGGACTTCCTCCTCTTGGGACATCGTGCCAGTTCGGACAGGATCATTGTACCCCGGCGTCAGGAATCTTGACAACTAGGCGCACAAGTTTTCTCTCGGTAGATGCGCGTGCGACGATCAGGCGCCGATGGCGGCCTCCTCGACGCTCACCGTGAGCTCGTCCACGGCGGCGCCGTCCACCTCGACGCCCAGGCCCGGGCGCCGGGGGACGGCCAGCCGGCCGCCCTCGGCCACCAGGGGCGGGTCGACGATGTCGGCGTCCAGGTAGCGCAGTGGCGGCGACAGGTCGCCTGGCAGGCTGAAGCCGGGGAGGCCGGCCAGGGCCAGGTTGGCGGCGCGGCCCAGCCCCGTCTCGAACAGCCCGCCGCACCAGACCGGCACGCCGGCCGCCCGGCACAGGTCGTGGATCCGCACCGCCTCGGCCAGCCCGCCCACCCGGGCCGGCTTCACGTTCACCACCCCTGCCGCGCCGAGGGCCAGGGCGGTGGCCGCCGCGGCGGCGGAGGTGATCGACTCGTCCAGGCAGACCGGGGTGGCGATGCGGCGGGCCAGCTCGGCGTGGCCCACCAGGTCGTCGGCGCCGAGGGGCTGCTCGATCAGCACCAGGCCGAACGGGTCCAGGCCGGCCAGATGGGCGGCGTCTTCGAGGCGGTAGCTGCCGTTGGCGTCGGCCTGGAGGAGCAGGTGGTCGCCGAAGTGCTCCCGCACCGCCCGCACCGGTACCACGTCCCACCCCGGCTCGACCTTGAGCTTCACCCGCCGGTAGCCCTCGGCCACCGCCGCCGCCACCAGGTCCAGCAGCGCCTCCACCGAGGCGGCGATGGCGACGGCCACGCCGGCCTCCACCGAGGCGGCTCGGGCGCCCAGGTGGTCGGCCAGCGGGACGCCGGTCGCCCGCAGTTCGGCGTCGAGCACGGCCAGTTCCAGGGCTGCCTTCGCCATCGGATGTCCCTGCACCGGCGCCAGCAGGGCGGCCAGGCCGGCCCCGGACACGTCCCGGCCGGCCAGCCGGGGCAGCAGGTGGTTTCGGAGGGCGTGGGCCGCGCCCTCGGTGTACTCCGAGGTGTACAGCGGCTGGGCCGGGGCGGCGCACTCGCCCCATCCCGTGCCCACGTCGGTGGTGAGGCGGACCAGCAGCAGGTCCTTGGTGGAGGTCACGCCCTGGGCCGTCCGGACCGGCCGGCGGAACGGGACGCGCAGCCGCCGCAGCTGGGCGGCGGTGACCCTCACCCGGAGCCTCTCAGGAAGTCAAGCGGCGGGCGGCCCGGCGGGTGGCAAGGGCCAGACCGCCCAGGCCCAGCCCCGCCAGGAGCACGGCGTCGGCGGCCGCACCGGTGTGGGCCAGGGTCTCCTCCTCGCCCTGCACCATGCCGGGCACGGTGGTGGTGGAACCGGTCCCCGAACGCGTGGTGGGCGTGGTGGTCCCGCCGCCGGACGCCGTGGTGGACGTCGACGTCCCCCCGCCCGGGGCGGTGGTGGCTGAGGTGCTGCTGGTGGTGGGGCCGCCCGCCGCACTGGTGGAGGTGGTGGCGGCCGCGGTGCCGTTCCCGTCGCCCTTGTCGTCGTGAATGGCGAGGCCGGCGATGCCGCCGAGGAGCAGGCCGGCGATGACGGCGAGGAGCACGCCGACCGCCGGCACGCGACCGGACGTGGAGGGGTACGGCGGCACGCGACCCATCCTGACACCTCGGGCCGGTCATGCCAGGTGATACTTCGAGCCAGGCCCGGGCCTCAGCCCAGGGCGGCCTCCTCGGCGGCGTCGCCGGACCACGAGCCGAGGGACCCCGGCCGCACCCGCTGGGGCTGGGCCGGGCC
>JBOGHQ010000051.1:0-1818 GCA_050744785.1 Acidimicrobiales bacterium
GCGTGGTCGACGGCCCGCTCCAGGCCGGGCCGGGCCGTCGCGAGGGCCATGAGCCCGAGGAGCCCGATCGGCGCGACCACTGCCCCGGCGGCGAAGGCGGCGGTGGTGAGGCGCCGGCGGGTGGTCCCCTTGAGCCGCTTGTACCCCGAGAGGGCGACCGGAGCGAGCAGACCGATGACGGCCACCAGCTCGACGGCGGACGGGCCGGGCAGGCGCAGGCGGAGGGCGGCATTGGCCAGTGCCCCTCCCACGGCGGCGGTGGCGACCGGCGTCTGGCCCGTGGTGAGGGCCATGGCCATGGCCGCACCGGCGGCGGCGAAGGCCAGAGCCGGATGAGGCGACGCGACGGACAGTGCGGCTCCGGCGACGGCGGCGAGGGCGACCGTCCACGGTCGGGCACGAGCCGCCAACAGGGTGACCCCCGCCGCCAACGCCGGCGCCAGGACGGCGTCCACGACCGCGACGCGCGTCGGTTCGGTACCGGCGAGGTAGGCGAGGACGGCGGCCAGGACAGCCAGGAGCCGCCGGAGGAGCACACTGCGCCGGCGGACCAGGTCCGGGGCGACGAACGAGAGGACGGCGGCGGCGGCGAACCCGCCGGGTGCGGCCAGGCCCAGAGCGGTCAGCACCCGGCACCGGCGCCGGGCCGGAGCGTCCCGGTCTGCGTGCCGATCCCCATGCCCGGATTCACGACTGCCGGCGCGGCGGGCCGAACAAGGGGCCGAATGGCAGCTCGTCGAGCTTCCGATCGACCGCGGCCAGCCTGGCCAGGACCGCCTGGAGACCGGACTCCTGGCCGGTGACCTGACGCTGCAGCTCGGCCACCCGCTCGGCCAGCGAGTCGAGGCGGGTGGCCAGCTCGACGTCGTGCTCGGCCAGCTGCTTGGCCACTCCCTCGAGGGCACCCACCAGGTCGGCGGCGGCCTCAGCTGGTTCCGGCTGAGCAGGGACGCCGGCGCCGAGACCAGGGCCGGCGCTCGAGCCTGCACCCAGGGGCGCGCGGTCCGACCGGTTGCCCACCGCCACGGCCCATGCCGGCGCGGTGACCGGCACGTAGCCGGGCGATTCGATGATCGCCGCGCACGCCGCGAACCTGCCGGCACACCTGGCGCCGCAGGTGGCGCACTCGCATCGCCCGCCGGGGTCGGGCACCACCATGGCGTGCTCGCACCCCTCGCCCACGAGCACGCCGAACTCGTAGCAGCGCCCCATTGGCCACAAAACCTACCGCGACGGCAGCGGCCCGGAGCCCATCGGCCGGGCCGCCCCTGCAACTCCCGCCGGCACACCGATCATCCGTTGCGTCCCGATCGCCGGCAATGTCCACCACAGGAGTAGCAGCGGCTATAGTTCGCGCCGTCGATCGGACCGAAAGGCGGCCAAGTCCATGAGACTCCGCTCATTGCTGGTGCCCCTCACGCTGGCCCCCTTGTTGGCATTCGGCGCTGCACCTGCCTCGGGCCAGTCGCCCTGTGCCCCCGGCGGCCCCAGTCCGCAATATCCGCCCGCGGCCTGCGGCCTCACCGTGGCCGCGACGCGGGTGCCGCCCGGCACGCCCCTTCCCGTGAGCGGCAGCGGCTTCGCCCCCAACAGCACCGTCACCATCGAGTTCCGCTCTGCACCTGTGATGCTGGCCACCACGCAGGCCAACCGCGCCGGCGTGTTCGCCACCACGGTGACGACCCCTGCCGACGCCGCGCCCGGCGACCACGTGCTGGCGGCCATGGGCGTCGACCCCGCGGGGCGGCCCCGCGAGCTGACCGCCACCATCACCGTGGCGGGCGCCACGGCCAGCCGGGACGCCGACCTGCCCCGGAC